>CAZPIZ010000001.1:0-6236 GCA_964586615.1 uncultured Acidimicrobiaceae bacterium
TTCCCGAGACCGTGGCGGATCCCCGGTGGGCAGAATTGAACAGGTTCGCCGCCGCCAGCGGAAGGGCACCGGGCCCCCCGCCAATGGCCAGCGGAAGGGCACCGGGCCCCCCGCCCATTGACGTTGCGAACAAGATTACGGATCCATGATCGGCTACCGCGCTGGGGCCGTATCGCCGCGAGCGGAGTCGCCGCCCGTCGGTATTACCCACCGGCGCCGGGGCTGACAATGGCCGCCCGCCGCGCGGGCCGGCGTTTGACCACGGCTCACCTCCGGTTGGGGCTTCTCGGAGTTGGTCTTGTTCTTGCCTGGCTGGGAATGGGATTGCGTCTCTATCAGGTGCAGGTGATCCAGGCACCCGCTCTTGCCGAAGAGGGGACCGAGCAGCGCCAGACCGAACGGCAACTGCTTCCACAGCGGGGGAATATCTTCGACCGCAACGGCGACGCCCTGGCGATGACCGTCGAGGCCGTCAGTCTTTATGCCCATCCCCAGGAACTCGAAGAGCCGGTCTTCGTAGCCCAGCAGGTCGGCGGTCTACTGGGACGCGACTCCGACGAACTCCTCGCCGAGCTCCAGTCAGGGGCAGGTTTCGTCTACCTAAAGCGTCAGGTTGAATTGGACCTGGCCGAACAGGTGATGTCCCTCGACATTCCCGGGATCTATTCCCACGACGAGGCCAAAAGGGTTTACCCGACCGGCACGATCGCAAGCCATGTGGTGGGCTTCGTCAACGTCGATGGCGTGGGGTCGGAGGGCATCGAGTACGAGTTCGAGGATCAGCTTCGGGGTGTGCCGGGGGTGGTGACCTTTGAGCAGGCCCCCAGCGGGGTTCCGATTCCGTGGGCACCGTCGCAGTCCACTCCCGCCATTCCGGGAGACGATCTGATCACCACCACCGATTTGCCAATCCAGTACACAGCCGAACAGGCCTGCCAGGACACCCTGGCCTTGACCGGTGCGACCGCTTGCTGGATCGTTGCCATCGAGGTCGAAACCGGAGCCGTGCTCGCGATCGCGGGAGCCCCCGTGTTCGACCCGGCGACTCGCCAGAGTGCTGATGGGTCTCCGTTCGCCAACTTTGCGGTGCGGGGAATGTACGAACCTGGCTCAACCCAGAAACTCATAACCGTGGCCGGCGCCATCGAGGACGGTGTGGTCGGTCCCGACACCGTGATAGGCGCCGTCACCGATCAGATCGAGCTGCGCCCAGGGGCATGTACGTCGGCGACGGACGAGGTCTTTGGCTGCTACTCAGACTTCACACAGCACGAAACCCGGGACATGGCCGTCATCGACGTCTTCCGGGAGTCGTCGAACGTCGGGACGATCCGCATCGCTCAGATGATGACGCGAGACCAGATCGCCGGGTACCTGGATCTGTTCGGCCTCGGGGAGCCAACCGGTCTCGACTATCCGGGCGAAGCATCGGGTCTGATCAACCTCGACCCGTCGTGCCAGACCTGCCCCCTCTCGGCGGCCATTGGGTATGGCGTAGCAGTGACCCCGCTTCAGATGGCCGCCGCCTATGGTGCCATCGGCAACGACGGGGTGTGGATTCAGCCTCACATCCTCGACTCCAGCCACGGGCTCGACGGGCGGAACGAGGACTTCAGCCCTGAAAGCCATCGGGTCGTCGGCGATCGCACCGCCTATCTCATGCGCCAGCTCCTGTCCCAGGTGGTGGAAGCCGGCACCGGAATCAGTGCCCAGATCCCCGGTTACGAGGTCGGAGGCAAGACCGGCACGGCCGACAAGCTGGGCGAGGATGGCCGCTACACGGACATAACGATGGCGAGCTTCGTCGGCCTGGCTCCAATCGACGATCCCAAGGTCGTCGTGGCGGTGGTCGTCGATAGTCCGGCCTATGAGTTCCGCACCGGGGGACTGGCCGCCACCCCGGCCTTCGCTCAGGTGATGGAGCAGGCTCTGCACCGACTCGGAGTGACCCCCGATGCCAGCTCCGGGTAGCACGATGGGGGCTCTTGCCGATCTGGTCGATGGGCAGTTGACTGGCGATCCGGACACCACGGTCTCGGATGTGACCCACGACAGCCGCCGCGTCGGGCCTGGCTCCCTCTACGTGGCGATAAAGGGCGCCCGGTATGACGGTCATGCATTCGTCTCCGACGCGATCGAGAACCGGGCTGCCGGGCTGTGCGTCTCTTCTTCGGTCCAACTTCCTGACGCCGTGGCCAAGGTGCCTCTCATCAACGTTGCCGACACGCGGCGAGCAATGCCGGTCATGGCTGCCGAAGTGCATGGATATCCGTCTCTTCATGCCGACCTGATCGGGATCACCGGCACCAACGGCAAGACCACCGTTGCCTTCATGGTCGAATCCATAGCAACCGTCGCCGGCCGGATCTGCGGGTTGATCGGGACCGTTGTCACCCGCCTCGGCGACCGGGAGATCGCAAACCCCCGCACGACTCCAGAAGCCTCCGACTTTCAGCGACTTCTGCGGACCATGGTCGACCACGGTGCCGACATGATTGCCTGTGAGGTTTCGAGTCACGCGCTGGCGCTGGGCCGGGTTGACGCCACCCGGTTCCGGATCGGGGCCTTCACCAACCTGTCTCAGGATCATCTCGACTTTCACGCCGGCATGGTCAGCTACTTCGAGGCCAAGGCCCTCCTTATCGAGCGCGCTGAGAAGAAGGTGGTGTGGGTGGACGACGCCTACGGAGTGATACTCGCCAGCCGATATCCCGACGCCCTCCTGGTTGGCTGGGACGCCTACGTCAGTGCTTCGGCGATCGAGTCGACCGCTCGCGGGAGCCGCTTCCGATTGCGGATCGGACGGGAGGACATCGACGCTCGCATCCACCTCCCTGGTCGTTTCAACGTAGCCAATGCGATGGTCGCGGCCGGAATCTGTCACTTAGCCGGCTTCTCGCTCGCTGAGATCGCCACCGGTCTTGACCGCCTCCCGGCGGTCCCGGGTCGCTTCGAGGTTGTTTCCGGGAGCCATCCGGTCACCGTGGTGGTCGACTACGCCCACACCCCAGACGGCGTTGGCACGGTGATCGATACCTCGCGCTCGCTGACCCGCGGTCGGGTGATAGCAGTCCTCGGAGCCGGCGGCGATCGGGATCGCAGCAAGCGACCTCAAATGGGTCGGGCGGCCTCCGCGGCAGATCTCGTGGTCATCACCTCCGACAACCCCCGCAGCGAAGATCCAGCCGCGATCGTCGATCAGGTCGCCGCCGGCGTCGACAACCCGGCCACGATCAAAGTCATCGACCGTCGCGACGCCATCAGGGGCGCTCTGGCTGCTGCCGCTCCCGGCGACATCGTCGTGATTCTCGGGAAGGGACATGAGACCGGCCAGGAAATCGCGGGCGTGGTCCATCCATTCGATGACCGTCAGGTGGCAATCGAGGAACTCGCCGCTGTCCATCACAGCTCCAATCTCAGGGGAGACGGCCTCGAATGATTCGCCTTCTCATCGCCGCCGCCACCGGACTTCTCGTTTCGATCTTCGGGACCCCGATCGCGATCAACTATTTGCGCAGGCGCTCGATCGGCCAGTTCATCCAGGCGGAGATAACGGGTCACACTCACAAGCAGGGAACGCCGACCATGGGTGGCGTCGTCTTCGTATTCGCTGCGGTGGTCGGTTATGTCCTGGCCCATATCCGGATCTGGACGCCGTCGGGTGGGTTCGGATTCGAAGTGGCCTCGTTTGGTCCGGGGGGAATGCTGGCGGTGTTGGCCCTCGTCGGCATGGCGGTGGTCGGCTTCCTCGACGACTACATCAAGTTCGTGCGGAAGCGCAGCCAGGGTCTCAACAGGCGCGCCAAGTTCGGGCTTCAGCTGCTGATCGCAATCGCCTTTGCGGCCGTGGCTCTGTCCGGTGGGACCAATGTCGGGATCAGCACCGAGCTCTCGTTCGTGCGACCGCTTGGTTTGGACCTCGGGGTCCTATTTGTCCTCTGGGCTCTCTTGATGCTCACCGGGGCGGCCAACGGTGTGAATCTGGCGGATGGTATGGACGGGTTGGCGGCAGGCAGCGCCGCCCTGGTGGCCGGGGCGTACACGGTGATCTCCTTTTGGCAGTTCCGAAATCCGGAGGTGTACCAGTCACTCGATCCGCTCGAACTGGCGGTCGTTGCCTCGGCGATGTTCGGTGCACTGCTCGGTTTTCTCTGGTGGAACGCTCCACCGGCACAGATCTTCATGGGTGACGTCGGGTCTCAGGCCATCGGCGGCCTCCTGGCCGCCCTGGCGCTGCTGACCAACACCCACTTGCTCCTGGTGATCCTTGGGGCGGTTTACGTCGCCGAGACCCTGTCCGTGGTGATCCAGGTGGCCAGCTTCAAGTGGGTCGGTCGAAGGGTGTTTCGGATGACGCCGATCCACTTCCACTTCGATCTCGGGGGTTGGCCGGAGACGACCGTCGTGATCAGGTTCTGGATCCTCACCGCGATCGGAGTCGCCCTCGGTCTCGGGTTTTTCTACGCCGATTTCCTGTCGGTGGAAGACGTGCTCTCATGAGGATGCTGGTTCTGGGCGCCGCCGTCTCCGGGACGGCTGCCGCCCGTTTGGGAAAGAGGCTTGGTTATTCGGTGACGGTTTATGACCAGCGGCAGGGGGCAGGAACGGCGCTGATGGGAGAAGGCATCGGAATCGTTACGGGCCGATGGGATCCAGATCTGCTTCTTGGCATCGGTCTGGTAGTGGCCAGCCCCGGGGTGCCTTTGAGGGCTGCTCCCATCACCGACGCCATGGAGGCCGGCATCGCAGTGTGGAGCGAGCTCGAGTTTGGCTGGCGCAACTTGGGTGAGCCAACACCCCGGGCAAATCTGGTGGCGATCACCGGCACCAACGGCAAGACGACCACCACCGAAGCCGTTGCCGCCATGCTCTCCGCCTCCGGGATTTCGGCGGCCGCAGTTGGCAACATCGGCACCCCTCTCTCGGCAGTCACCGAAGATGACTACCAAGCCCTGGCTCTGGAAGCCTCGAGCTTTCAACTCGACTTGACCGAGGCTTTTCATCCCCCAACCGCTGTCCTCCTCAACCTCGCACCAGACCATCTCGATTGGCATCCCAGCTACCCGGCCTATGTCGCCGCCAAGGCCAAGATCTTCGCCAACCAGGACGCGAACGATCTCCTGGTCTACGACGCCGACGACCCCGGGGTAGCGCCGGTAGCGGCCAGAGCGCCAGGGCGCAGGCACCCGGTTTCGGGAAGGGAGCGGCCCGCCGGCGGAAGCGGTCCTGCCGCCGGGTCCCTCCATCTTCCCGGAATCAGCGTACCGCTCGACGCGTTGTCGGCTCGCGACCCGGCTCTGATAGTCGATCTGGCGGCCGCCGCGGTGGCCGCCATCGACCGGGGAGCCCGGCCCGAAGCAGTGGCAGACGTCAGCCGCCGTTTCCGGCCGGGTTCCCACCGGAGGGAGCTCATCGCCGAATCGGCCGGGGTGGTCTTCGTGAACGACTCGAAGGCGACCAACCCTCACGCGGCTCTCGCCGCAATTGGCTCCTTCCCTTCCGTGGTGTTGATCGCCGGCGGTCTCACCAAAGGGCTCGATCTGACTCCTCTTGCCACGGCATCGAACGTCAGGTTCGTCGTTGCCATCGGATCGTCGGCTGAGGTGCTAGTCGAAGCGGCTGGCTCCAGTCGCTCTGCGTTGGCTGGTTCGATGGAGGAAGCGGTTGCCATAGCGACGAGGGTGGCAACAACGGGAGACACAGTCCTGCTGGCGCCCGGGTGCGCCAGCTTCGACATGTTCGACGATTACGCCGCACGAGGGGACGCTTTTGCGTCTGCCGTACGGGCACTCATCAACCAAGCCCGAACGGTGGGAGGCGCGGCATGACCAGCAATGTCACTTCGATTGCCAAGGTTCGAGCCGCCGCCCGACGCCGGACGGACAGTGCCCGGGTAAACACCAGGGTGGCCTCGATCCTGCTAGTTACGGTCGTAGTCCTCCTGGTTATGGGGCTGGGTGAGATCCTCTCCGCTTCCTCGATTCGGGGCATCGCCGATGCCGAGGATCGCTTCTTCTACTTCAAGCGCCAACTCTTCGGCCTCGGCGGCGGAGTGGTGGCGATGGTGGTGATTGCCCGCATTCCATACCGGACCTATCAAAGGCTGGCGATGCCGTTCTTCTTCACCTGCCTCGGTCTTCTGGTCTCGGTCTGGTTCGTGGGACTCGCCCGCAATGGCTCTCGTCGATGGCTCGATCTCGGATTCGTGACCTTTCAGCCGTCAGAGCTCTCCAAGC
>CAZPIZ010000001.1:6336-10694 GCA_964586615.1 uncultured Acidimicrobiaceae bacterium
CGTCGATGGCTCGATCTCGGATTCGTGACCTTTCAGCCGTCAGAGCTCTCCAAGCTTGCTGTGATTATTGCCTTGGCTGCCTTGCTCGAGAAGAAGGGCAAGTTGATCAACCAGGCGGGCCATTTCGCCGGGCCGATATTTCTGACGGTCGGACTCACCTGCGCCCTGATCATGCTTCAGCCCGACCTGGGGACCACCCTGGTTACTGCCGCCGCGGCGCTGGCGGTCATTCTGGTGTCCCGGGCTCCTTTCAAGTTCGTGATCGGCTTTTGCGTCCTGGCAGCCGTAGCCGGTCTGGTCTTCTCGGTCACCGAGGGCTATCGCATGGATCGGATCGATTCCTTTCTCGACCCCTGGGCCGATCCGTCGGGTGACGGTTATCAGGTGATTCAGGGCTACTACGCCCTCGGCACGGGCGGTCTCTTCGGTGTTGGGCTCGGTGCCAGTCGGGCTCGTTGGTCCTATCTTCCCAACGCCCACACCGACTTCATCTTCGCAATCATCGGAGAAGAGACCGGTCTGATCGGAGCGATGATGGTGATTGCGCTGTGCATGGTCATCGCCCTGGTGGGATGGTCGATTGCTTCAAGGGCCCCCGACCGATTCGGGCGGATGGTCGCCGCCGGAATAACCGGGTGGCTCTCGTTCCAGGCATTGACCAATATCGGCGGCGTGCTCGGAGTCCTTCCAATCACCGGGATCGTCCTACCGTTTGTCAGCTTTGGCTCGACTGCTCTGATCTCCTGTCTGGCCGGCGTCGGAGTCCTTGTCAACATCGCCCAACATGGCACCGACAAGGGAAGCCCGAGATGAGGGTTCTACCTTCTACGTTCTACGTCTTACGTCGAACCGAGAGCGTTCTCACGCATTACGTACCACGTACGACGCCCTCATGAGCTACGCCATCGCCGCTGCGGGCACCGGCGGACACGTGTTCCCCGGGCTGGCAGTAGGTGAGGCACTGGTCGTCTCAGGCGTCCCGTTCGACCATGTCTTGTTCGTCGGTGGTTCACGTCTCGAATCCCGTGTGTACCCCGAGGCTGGCTTTCCTTTCCTCGAGGTGGAAATACGGGGGCTTGAGCGACGACTGACTCTTGCCAATCTGAAGATCCCTGCTCTCGTCGCCGCGGCCGCCCGCCGGATCGGTGCCGAGCTCAAATCGCGCGGGGTCAGGGTCCTGCTCGGGATGGGTGGCTACGCCTCGGTGCCGGCTGGGCTCGCTGCTCGCCGGAGCCATGCGGTGCTCATGATTCACGAACAGAACGCTGAGGCGGGACTTGCCAACCGGATCATGTCGAGATGGGCCCGTCGGGTTTTCGGTTCGTTTCCAGTGACCGAGAGACTTCCAAGAGCCGAGTGGGTCGGCAATCCAATCCGTCGCGACCTCGCCCGGTTTGATCGGGGCACTTTGCGGACGGAGGCGTTAGCGCGATACGGACTCGACGCCCACAGACCAGTGGTCGGGGTGTTCGGTGGAAGTCTCGGAGCGGGCGCCCTCAACCGGGTCGCCGAGTCGATCGCACCGATTTCCGACGAAGGACACTTTTCGATCCTGCACCTGACCGGGTCCAACCACCTCGAATCGGTGAGTCGCATTGCGGCTCCCTTCGCCGGTTGGCGCACGATCGGCTTTGAAGATCGGATGGACCTCTTCTATGCGGCATGCGACGTTGTGATTGCCCGGGCCGGCGGAGCCGTGGCCGAACTCACCGCCACCGCCACTCCGGCGATTCTGGTCCCAGGTGGGTTCGGATCGGGCAAGCATCAAGCCGCCAATGGCTCTGCTCTTGCCGCGGTCGGGGCGGCGATGATTGTCGAGGAAGGCGAAATCGCCCGGGTGCCTTCGGTGGTGGCCTCTCTGATCGCCGAGCCCGACCGGTTGCGAGGGATGGCGTTGGCATCCTCGAAGCTCTCACGACCCGATGCCGCCGACGTAATAGCCGCTGCAATGAGACAAGCTCATGACTAGTGGCAATCTGCTCCCGGGGGTGAGGTCGGTACATCTCGTTGGTGTCGGGGGAGCCGGCATGAGCGCACTGGCCAAGCTTCTCGTTCAGTCGGGTATCAGAGTCAGCGGCTCCGATATGCGGGACGGGCTCGAGCTGAGGGCCCTTGCCGACCTTGGTGTCGACACCTGGGCCGGTCATCAGCCCGGACGGATCGGCGACGTCGATCTGGTTGTGGCCTCGTCGGCGATTCCGGATCACGATCCCGAACTGGACGCCGCCCGCGCCCGTCAAGTGGTGGTCTGGAAGCGGCCGGACCTGCTCGAAGGCATCACATCCTTTCTTCCCACCATTGGTCCCACCGGCACCCACGGCAAGACCACCACTACTGCCATGCTGGTTCTGGGAGCCCGTGCCGCCGGTATCGATCCATCGTTCGTGGTCGGCGGTGAAATGATTGACCTTGGCACCAATGCCCATCGTGGCGAGGATCCATTGTTCATCCTCGAGGTCGATGAGGCTTTCGGCACTTTCGAACGGGTCCACCTCGACGGCCTCGTCGTCACCAACGTCGAGCCCGAGCATTTGGACTACTTCGGGTCTGCCGGGAGCATGGAGACGACGTTTTCCGAGGTAGCAACCCGGGTCAATGGGCCGGTCTTGTTCTGTGTCGACGACCCCGGGTCGATGAGGGTGATGGCCGCCGCCCTCCGGCACGGCGTCACCGGGCTCGGCTACGGGTTCGGTGAGAAAGCCGTATGGCGGATCCAGAAACTGGTCGAGGATCCGGCATCCGTTCGGTTCACCCTGGAGGGCCCAGGCACCTCTTTGAACGTGAGTGTGCCGCGGCCCGGCCGGCACATCGCATCAAACGCAGCGGGCGCCATTGCGTTGCTGGCCGAGATGGGTCACGACCCCCATCAGGCCGCCGAGGGTCTTTCCGCCTTCCGCGGTGTGCGGCGCAGATTCGAACACCGGGGCACGGTCGGAGGGGTGACGATGATCGATGACTATGCCCATCACCCCACCGAGGTCGAGACCATGGTGCGGGTAGCGATGGCGGCCGGGTATCGCCGGGTGGTGGCGGTCTTCCAGCCCCACCTCTACACGCGGACCGAGCTCTTGTATCGCGAGTTTGGCCGGGCCCTCTCGTCCGCCGACCGCGTCGTCGTCAGCGACATCTACGCGGCTCGCGAGGCTCCCATTCCTGGTGTGACCGGAGAACTAATCGCCAACGCCGTCGCCAAGACCGCAGGCGACGTGATCTACGCCCCTCACCGAGCCGACCTGGCGGCCCTTCTGGCCGAGATGGTGGAACCGGGCGATCTGGTTCTGACCATGGGAGCGGGAGACATCACATTGCTCCCGACCGAGCTTGCAGCCCTCTTGGAGGCAAGTGAGAAATGAACCTAGAACGTAAAACGCTCTGGACGCACCACCGATCACCCACCACTCACCACTCAGGTCTCCCGTGACCTGGCATCAGCTCGTCGAATCCGGTCTGGTCCGTACAAATGTTCCCCTCCACCTCACCACCACTTACAAGCTGGGAGGCCCGGCCGAGCTGATGGCCGAGATCAATCGCATGGCCGATCTCGATCTCATCGCCCAGGCCCTTGCCGTCGATCCCCGGCCAGTTCTGGTAGTCGGACGGGGGAGCAACCTCGTCATCTCCGACCGTGGCTTCGGGGGTCTTGTGGTCCGACTCGGGGCTGCCTTTTCCCGAATCGAGATATCCGAGATGGTCCGCGCCGGTGGCGGAGCCGGAATGCCTCAGGTCGCCCGGGCTGCCACAAAGGCCGGTCGCCTCGGTCTCGAGTTCCTGGTCGGAATCCCCGGGAGTGTCGGCGGGGGAGTGCGACAGAATGCTGGATGCTTCGAGCAGGAAATGGTTGACGTGATCACCAGCGCTGCCATATATGACCTGGGTAACGGCCGCCTGCGCAGCGCCGATAAATCAGGACTCGACCTGTCCTATCGACATTCGGCGGTGGGTCCCCTCGAAGTGGTAATTGGTGCGACCTTTGGAGCCGAGCCTGGCGAACCAGCGGTGGGCGAGGAGCGGATCAGAACCATCACCCGGTGGCGCCGGGACAACCAGCCCGGCGGGACCCTCAATGCCGGTTCGGTGTTCAAGAACCCTCCTGGGGACTCGGCAGGACGAATCATCGATTCCGTCGGCCTGAAGGGATTGACGGTTGGCGGAGCCGCTGTGTCGGAGAGGCATGCCAATTTCTTCGTGGCAATGCCGGGAGCCCGGGCAGTCGATGTTTACCGTTTGGTGTGGGAGGTCGCCGCCCGGGTCGAAGACGCGACCGGGATCGTGCTTGAAACCGAGATTCAATTCGCTGGCGACTTCGAAGGTGACCCGAAATGAGTGCCGCAAATCGAGAAACAGTGCCAAATCGAGAA
>CAZPIZ010000001.1:10794-34808 GCA_964586615.1 uncultured Acidimicrobiaceae bacterium
GTGACCCGAAATGAGTGCCGCAAATCGAGAAACAGTGCCAAATCGAGAAAGAGTGATTGAGGTCGATCGCCGCATTGCCGCCCGACGGCGCCAGGTTGCCGAGGTCCAAGCCCGTTCGTCGTTCACCAGGCTGATCTGGGGGTTGGTCCTGGCCCTGACGGCCGCCTTGACGGTCTGGTTGTTCAGGTCCCCGATCCTGGCCGTGAGCTCCATTTCGGTGAGCGGGTTCGATGCCGCCGAGATAGAACCGATCCTCACCGCCAACGGAGTGGTGCTCGGCCGCCCACTGGTGACGGTACGACCGGGGAACGTCACGGAGGCGCTGCTGACCGATCCTCGAATTCAGGACGCGGCGGTGATACTCGATTGGCCCCAGGGCGTGGTCGTCGAAATCGAGCCCCGGCGAGCGGTGGCATGGGCCAACCTCGGAGGTCATTGGGGTCAGGTCGGAGTCGATGGAGTCGTCATGACAACCGCCCCCGAACCGGCCGACGGCCTGCCCATCCTCGAAGTGCCATGGGATGGCCCGGACCCAAGCCCACAGGCTTTGGGCGGGCTCGAGTTCCTCGGCGCCCTCGACGCCTTGGTGGCCCAACAGACCGTGGTGATCACCCGGGGCGACGAACTCTGGGCGATGCTTCCCAACGTCACCATCCGTCTGGGCCGGCCGATTGACATGAGTGCCAAAGCCGTTGCTTTGGAGGCGGTACTCGCTCAAGGGGTCGAGATGGGCTCGGTTGTGAACCTGTTGGCACCGGCCCGACCGGCGGTAATGACCCAGCAAGCGGCCGAAGCCGCCGCAACGATCGACACCACGACGACAACCGCCCCCTGACCCCCTTCCGTTCCGTTTTGGCGAGGAGAATTGCACCCATAGGAGCAGGGTCACGCGCCAAAAGCAGGTGGGGCATGTCTCAACCTCAAGTTGATGCTTAGGCCGAGTGGGTTTACAGCCCTCAGGCAGCAAGCTAAACCTCTACTTCACCTTGCAAGTCGTCCCTCTACTGGAGCCATAGCTATGAATGCACGAAGTGTCCCTCAGCCGGCCGGGTACCTGGCCGTCATCAAGGTCGTCGGAGTCGGTGGCGGCGGCGTAAACGCCATCAACCGCATGATCGAAGCCGGTGTCCGCGGTGTCGAGTTCATCGCTCTCAACACCGACGCCCAAGCCCTCCTCATGTCTGACGCCGACGTGAAACTCGATATCGGCCGGGAGGTCACGCGGGGCCTTGGTGCCGGCGCCAATCCCGAGGTGGGCCGGACTGCCGCCGATGCCCACCGGGCCGAGCTGGAAGACGTCCTCAAGGGCGCCGACATGGTGTTCATAACCGCCGGTGAAGGCGGCGGCACCGGTACCGGAGGGGCTCCGGTCGTAGCCGAGGTCGCCAGGAGCCTCGGTGCCCTGACCGTCGGTGTGGTGACCCGGCCGTTCGGTTTCGAGGGCCGTCGTCGTGCCGTTCACGCCGAGCAGGGCATCCAGTCGTTGCGGGAAGCGGTCGACACCCTGATCGTGATCCCCAACGATCGGCTCCTCGACGTGGCCGACCCCAAGGCTCCGATGACCGAGACCTTCCGATTGGCGGACGACGTGCTGATGAACGGTGTCAAAGGGATCACCGATCTGATCACCACCCCCGGACTCATCAACGTCGACTTCGCCGACGTCAAGACCGTGATGTCGGATGCCGGCACGGCTGTCATGGGCATCGGACGTGGCAACGGTGACGAGCGGGCCGCTCAAGCCGCCCAACGCGCTATCTCCTCCCCGCTTCTCGAGACCTCGATGGAAGGCGCCCGGGGCGTGCTGTTGTCGGTCGCCGGTCCATCGTCGATGACTCTTCACGAGGCGACCAAAGCCGCCCAGACGGTTGCGGCTCACGCCGACGAGGATGCAGAGATCATCTTTGGGGCGATCATCGACGACAACCTCGGCGAAGAGATGCGGGTGACGGTTATCGCCGCTGGTTTCGATCGCAAGCGAGGCTCGCGGTCGGGCTCGAACTCAGGCTCGAGGACCGGGGCCGACGTCGAGATTCCGTCCTTCGTCCAGGGATGATCCAACCCCCGGTCCCGACTACGTCGGGGAGCGGGGCCGCTTTCAGTGACGCTTCCGACGGTGACGTTCGTGGCGATCCCGGGCGGCGGGAGGGCCTGGCCCGTCGCCTCGGGATACCTGGTGAATGGGCGACGCTTACCCAGGTTCACGGATCGCGTGTGATCGAGGTCCACCGTCCCGGAGACCAAGGAGAGGCCGATGCGATGTTCACGTCCCAATCGGGGCTGCCTCTGGCGATCTTCACCGCCGACTGCGCCGGAGTAGTGATACATGCTCCCGGGGCGATCGGTGTCGCCCACGCCGGATGGCGGGGAGCCGCCAGCGGGGTGGTCGAGGCTTTGATCATCAACATGCGCCGCGCCGGATTCGACCCGCGGAGCGCGGCGGTGGGCCCGGCCCTGGGGCCTTGCTGTCTCGAGGTCGGTCCCGAGGTAAGCGCTTGTTTCGAGGGTTTCACCGCCAGCACCACCTGGGGTTCACCCTCTATAGACCTTGGGAAGGCGTTGGAGGCGCAACTCGATGGCCTGGCGATCTGGTTGGCGGGCAATTGCACCCTGCACGAGCCGGGATGGTTCTCGCATAGACGCGACCGCACCCCGGCCCGCATGGCCGCAATTGGATGGTTGTGATGGGCCTCGATTCTGTCCGTCGCCGCATTGAGGCGGCCGTGGCGAGGGCCGATCGATCCCCGAACGACGTAACGCTCGTGATCGTGAGCAAGGGCCAGTCGGTCGACTCGATCAGTGCTCTCTACGACCGGGGCGAGCGCGACTTTGGGGAGAATCGGGCCCAGGAACTGGCGGCCAAGGTGGGACAGCTCCCGAGGGACATCCGGTGGCACTTCATCGGCCCACTTCAGTCCAACAAGGCTCGGATAGTGCGTCCGATCGTGACCCTGCTGCATTCTCTCGACCGGCCCGAGCTGGGACCGGCGTGGATGAAGGGCCCGGGGCTGGCTCCTCCGGCCTTGCTCCAGGTCAACATCGGCAAGGAGCAGCAGAAGCACGGCATCGACCCTGCCGATGCGGTGGGGGTCTTTGCGGATCTGGTCGGCACAGGCATCAATCTGGCCGGGCTAATGGCCATTCCACCACTCGCCAACGATCCCGAGGCGACCCGCCCATTCTTCGGCGAGATGCGTCGCCTCGCCATCCTGGTGGAGAGGGAGCATCCTGGCGGCACCGCCCTTTCGATGGGGATGACGGACGACTTCGAGGTGGCCATCGAGGAGGGTGCCACCTTTGTTCGGGTGGGGCGGGCTATCTTTTCGGATAAGTAGCCGTGCGTTGAAGGCAAACTAGAGAGTCATGGGATCGATCTTTTCAAAAGCGTTGGTGTACCTGGGACTGGTCGACGAGGATCCGGTCGACCCTGACCAGCGCCTGGTCGAGGACGAGCCCCAGTCCAACCGCCGCCCCGAGAACCGGCGACCGGTCGCTCGGGATGACAACGACGAGCGGGGTGGGTCGGAATCCCGGCGCGATGAGCCGCGCCGTGTCGAGCCCCGGCGTCAGGAAGCCCGGAGGGTTGAGTCCGTCAGCAGGGTCGAGGGAAGGCGGGTCGAGCCGCCATCGTCGGCCTCACGAACCACCGCCTTTCGTCCCGGTCATGAAGACACGTCACCGGTACGAGCCATGCGCCCGGTCGAGGTTCAGGCCGACATCCTGGTTGTCGAGGAATTCGGCGACGCCAAGATTCTCGCCGACCGCGTGCGCGATCGGATTCCGGTGGTGCTCGATCTACGGCGTACCGATCCCGATCTGGTGAGACGGGTGATCGATTTCGGAAGCGGCCTCATCTACGCCATCGACGGAACGATGAGCAAGGTGGGCGAGGGTGTCGTTGCCGTTCTCCCTCCCCGCGTTACGTTGAGCCGGGATGAGAGGCGTCGTCTGGAGCGCCTCGGTGTCTACGAGCTTCCCGTTGACGACTGAGTCGCCTTCCGGTAGCGGCACGATTCCCCCCATGACCCCGAATCTGTCATAGGACCGGTTGGACGTGTCGATTATCTGTCTGCTGCTTCAGATCTATTTCCTTGCGGTTCTCGCCTGGGTGGTCCTGTCATGGGTGCAGGTGTCGTCGGTGCACCCGCTCGGCAAGGTCCAGGTGTTTCTCGATCGAATCATCTATCCGGTCATCCTGCCGCTTCGTCGGGTGCTCCCGCCTCTTCGTTTGGGCGGAATGGCACTTGATCTGTCGCCCCTGGTGTTGATGCTGGGTATATCGCTTCTTAGGCGATACGTTTGCTTCTAGGTTCTACGTTGTACGTTTAACGTCGATCCCATTGCGGCAGGAGCCCCCAACGGGTTGACGTAGAAAGTAAAGCGTTAATCGCAGGGCGGTTCCTCGTATCCTTGGCCTAACGGTCGACCCCCCGTATCCTCCGTGGACGAAAAGAGAGGTGCCATGGACCTAACCCCGAACGATGTCGAGCAAAAGGCTTTCACTCAGGCTCTCCGGGGCTATCAGATGGACGAGGTGGACGACTTCCTCGATGAGATCGTGACGACGCTGCGTACCTATGACCAGCGGCTGCGTGATGCCCAGGAGAAGATCCGGGCTCTCGAGACCGACGCCGTCAGCCGTGGTGGCGACGAGACGACCATCTCCCGGGCGATTCTCGTGGCTCAGCGATCGGCCGACGCTCTCCTGGTCGATGCCAAGGTCGAGGCGGACAGGATCAGACAGACCGCGATGGCCGAGACCGAGAGTCTGAGCGCAGAGCGCGACAACGAGCGAAATCGCCTCCAGGCTGAAATCGATGGCATGCGCGACCGGGTGTTGGGGGTGCGCGAAAAGCTCACATTCCTCGCCTCGGCGGTGGGGGGACAGGTCGCTGACATGGAGGCCGAGGTCGCCGACGCCACAGGCCAGCTTCAGCCAGAGGGCCAGCTTCAGCCAGAGGGCCAGGACCAGCCGGAGACGACGGAGCAGCGCCAGACCGAACAGCGCCAGACTGAGTCGGCTTCGATCCAAGAGGTCCAGGCTGACATCTTTCCCGCCGGCGAGATGGAGATCCCGGCCGACCTTGAGCCGTCTGCCGACACGGAGCGTCCGGCCGATTATGAGCATCCGAGTGGCGACCAGCCGCAGGCGGAGCCCCGCAGCATCGATTTGAGCCAGCCCGCCGACGACGAAGACGACCTCAGTAACGAAGAGGTGGCGTCCCGGGTCAGCGCCCGACCCTGGGAGAGAGGCTGAGCTAAACCGGCTCGATGCGGAGCCCCAACAGGACTCCGTCCAGGTCCAGAGTCGCCGGTAGCCCTGCTGATCGAGATCGATTGCCTGGTGATCGATTGCCTATTGATCGATTGATCGCGGTCGCAAGGACCTCGGTCTTGATGTAATCGGCGTGTTCTTCGACCGCATCGGCCAGGCGCTGATCATCTGTCGACCAGTGGACCTCGATCCGATCGCTCACCGCCAGACCCGCCTCTCGGCGCAATTGCTGGATCCGGCTGACTACTTCCCGCGCCATCCCTTCGGCCTCGAGGCTGGGATCGGTGCTTGGGTCAATGGCGACCGCCAATTGGTCGGCGGAAGCAACGAGCGTTCCGGGCGCCGCGGTCCGCTGGATGATCAGATCGGGTCCAGTGATGGTGGTGCCGGCCAGCTCCAGGCCGCCTCCGGTGGCGAGATGCTCGATCTGGTCGCCGCTGAGGGCGGCGATGGCTGCCGCCAGCTCACCCATTCGGGCACCCAGCCGAGGGCCCAGCTTTCGGTAGTCGGGCTTGGCGCTGAGTTCAACCAGCCCCTCCCCGGAAGCAACCACCTCCACCTGTCTGACGTTGAGTTCGTTGATGACCAGGTCGGTGTGGTCCTTGATGGCCTGGCGGCAACTCTCATCGTGGGTGATCACGGTCAGGCTCTTCAGCGGCCTTCGAACCTTTAGTTGGTGCTGCTTACGCAGTCCATGCCCGAGCGCTACCACGGTGCGGACCGTGGCCATGGACGTCTCCAGGTCCCGATCGATCAGGTTCTCGTCGGCTGCTGGGAAGAGTCGGTGGTGGACGCTGCGCGGAGCGGTCGGATCGAGCCTGGCTACGAGATCCTGGTAGATGTGCTCGGTGATGAACGGAAGGACCGGCGCCAACACCGTCACGAAGCTTTGCATGACCTCATAGAGGGTCGCGAACGCCGACAACTTGTCTCTGTCGTCCTCGCCCCGGGTCCGCCAGAACCGGCGTCGGGATCTGCGTACGTACCAGTTGGTGAGGTCGTCGACAAAACCGAGAATCGGCGGGACTACATTGAAGAGGTAGTAGCCCTCCATCTGCCGGTTGACGTCGTCGATCAAACTCTGCAACACCGAAAGGATCCAACGGTCGAGCTCGGGGCGAGCCTCCACCGCCGGGGCGGCGGCCAGATCGGCGGCGGTGACGCCATCGGCCTCGGCGTAGGTCGTGAAGAACGAATAGGTGTTCCAAAGGGGAAGAAGAACCGTTCGTACGACGTCGCGGACCCCGTCGTTGGTGAAGCGCAGTGGCTCGGCCTTCAGCACCGGCGAATTGATGAGGAACGCCCTCAGGGCATCGGCCCCCTGCTCCTCCAACAACTCTTCGGGATCGGTGTAGTTCTTGAGGCTCTTCGACATCTTGCGACCGTCGGAAGCGAGAACCATTCCATTGACGACACAGTTGCGGAACGAAGGGCTGTCGAAAAGTGCCACCGCCAGAACGTGGAGGGTGTAGAACCAACCTCTGGTCTGGTCGAGTCCTTCTGCGATGAATTGGGCAGGGAAGGTCTCCTCGAAACGTTCGCGATTCTCGAACGGATAGTGAAGATGGCCGTAGGGCATCGACCCCGACTCGAACCAGCAGTCGAGGACCTCTGGGACCCGGGTCATGGTCGTTCCGCACTCGGGGCAGGGGAAGGTGACGGGGTCGACGATGTGCTTGTGGAGGTCGCTCAGGCGAACGCCGCTTCGCTCGGCCAGCTCATCGATCGAGCCGATGCAGATCTGGTGGCCGTCCGGGCATTCCCAAATCGGGATGCAAGAACCCCAGTAGCGGTTGCGGGAAACGGCCCAGTCGCGGGCGCCTTCCAACCAATTCCCAAAACGGCGATGTCCGACATAGTCGGGCACCCAATGGATGGTTTCGTTGTGGGAGACCAGTTGATCCTTGATCTGCTCGACCCGAACGAACCAGGTGGGTATGGCCTTGTAGATCAGAGGCGTGCCGGTGCGATAACAGAACGGATAGGAGTGGCGGATCCGCTCGTTGCGAAACAGCAGGCCGCGCTCCTTCAACCTCCCGATAAGGATCGGATCGGCGTCCTTGATGTTGAGCCCGGCTACCTGCGGCACGTCATCTGTGAATCTGCCCTGGGCGTCGACCGGGTCGACCAACACGTCGAGGCCGGCGGCCTGGAGCGTGAGGAAGTCGGCCTCTCCATAGGCGGGGGCCATGTGAACCAGGCCAGTTCCGTCTTCGGTGGTGACATGCTGGGAGGCGAGGACCCGGAAGGCACCACGGTCGCGCTCTTCGCCGAAGTAGTCGAACGGGGGCTGGTATCCGGCTCCGACCAACTCCGACCCCCGGGCCCGGGCTCCGATCGGGGGCGACTCCTTCCAGTAAGTCGCGACCCGCAGTTCGGCGATCCAATAGTGGTTGTCGCCCTCGTCGATCCTGACATATTCGATGTCCGGTCCCACCGCCACCGCCAGGTTTCCGGGCAGGGTCCAGGGTGTGGTCGTCCAGATCAGGAACCAATCGCCCCTTGACAGAGGGCCGCTGGCTTCGACGACCTCGAGCCGCACCGTGATCGAAGGGTCGTCCGTATCCCGGTATTCGAGGTTGGCCTCGAAGTTGGAGAGGGGAGTAGCGGCACCCCAAGAGTAAGGCAGCACCTTGAAGTCTTTGTAGACCAATCCCTTGTCCCAAAGCTGGCGGAAGACCCACCAGACGCTTTCCATAAAGGGGGTGTCCATGGTCTTGTAGTCGTTGTCCATGTCGACCCAGCGGCCAACCCGTCGGATCACCCGGCGCCAGGTCTCGGTGTTGGTGTTGACCAAGTCCCGGCAGGCCTCGTTGAAGCGGTCGACGCCGTAGGCGGCAATCTCCTGGGGGCCCGAGATTCCCAGCTGCTTCTCGACCTCCATCTCGATCGGTAGGCCATGGGTGTCCCAGCCGAAGCGGCGTTCGACCCGATGGCCCCGCATGGTCCAGTAACGGGGCACCACGTCCTTGATGACGCTGGCGAGGAGGGTCCCGAAATGGGGGCTGCCGGTGGGGAATGGGGGCCCGTCATAGAAGACGTATTCATTGTCAGCTGGCCGGATTCGGATGGACTCGGCGAAGGCATCGAGGCGGTCCCAGAGATCGAGGACGTCCTTTTCCAGGTCCGGAAAGCTCACGGACGGGGGAACGCGGGTGAAATCACTTCGGACGGCCATGAAATGGGAATGGTAGGAGGCCGAAGGTGGCCGCTCGTAGCTCGTCGCCTTCGCTACAGTTCCGGCCCGAACGGGGGCATTTCCATGGCACGACAGCTCGCCGCCAACACTCTCAAGCGCTTCAAAGCGCAGCTCGAGGCCGAGAAGGCCCGTCTTGAACGCGTGATCGAGGGTCACGAACGCGAGCTGGAAGAGGCTCGAATGACCGAGACCTCGGCCGAGCGGAGCCCCGATCCGGGCAGCGCCGAGGCCGGGTCGATGAACTTCGAATACGAAAAGGAGCTGTCTCTCGGCCAGAACACGGTTGATCTGCTGCGCAAGGTCGAGCATGCGCTGGCCCGGATCAAGGCCAAGACCTACGGCATCTGCGAAACCTGCGGCCAGCCGATTCCGGTCGCCCGTCTCGAAGTGCTTCCGTATGCCACCGAATGCATTACGTGCGCCCGGCGGGGGTAGAAGCAAGGCGAGCGCTGTCGCACATCCTCCTCGCCTATGGAACTGCGGGGCTGGTCGTGGCCATCGACATGCTGACCAAGCGGTGGGCGGCGATCACATTTGGCGACGGGCCCCAGACTGTCATCCCCGGGGTTCTGACCTTCCGGTTCGCCGAGAACCCGGGAGCTGCGTTTTCGATGTTCCAGAACGCCGGCCCCTTACTGGGGGTAGCCGCCGTCATCGCGGTCGGGTTCATCGGAGCCTCGCTGGCAAGGCCGAGACCTCTTCACGAAGTGGTCGCCTTCGGAATGATCATCGGGGGAGCCTTGGGCAATCTGATCGATCGCATCGCCCGGGGTGAAGGTTTCCTCGACGGACACGTCATCGATTGGGTGCAACTTCCCAACTTCCCGACATTCAATGCGGCCGATTCCTCGATAACCGTCGCGGTCGTGATTCTCCTCATTGGATCCTGGCGGTCCGGCTCTTCGGGCAAGGATCAGCAGGCCAGAGATCAAGTAGCCAGATATCAGGCGGCCAGAGATCAGGTAGGCGGCGATGACACGCCGGATTGAGCAAGTCATACCCGATCATCTGATCGGGGAGCGGGCGGACAAGATCGTCGCCGAGTTGGCCGGTGTTTCCAGGGAGAAAGCCCGGCGTCTCTTCGAACAAGGCGTGAACGTAGACGGGAGCCCGGTCGATCCCAACAACCGGATCGGCGGCGGATCCATCGACTTTCCGCCACCGCCCGAAGAGATCGGGATGGTGGCCGAGGATGTTGCTTTCCAGGTGCATTTCGAGGATCCCCACCTGCTCGTGGTCGACAAACCTGCCGGGGTCGTGGTCCACCCGGGAGCCGGCCGCACCACCGGGACCCTCGCCGCCGGTCTCCTCCACCGTTACCCCGAACTGGAAGGCATCGGCCAGCCGGGCCGCTGGGGGATCGTCCATCGTCTCGATCAGGGGACGTCGGGACTCCTCCTGGTGGCCCGGACCGCCGAGTCATACAGCTTCCTGACCGCTGAGCTGGCGGCGCGCAAGGTTCACCGCTCATACCTGGCGCTGGTCCACGGGGTGCCGACCATGCCCACCGGCACCATCGATGCCCCAATTGGCCGTGACCCTGTCCACCCGACCCGGAAGAGGGTCGCCCCCGACGGTCGCCCGGCTCGCACCCACTACCGGGTCAAAGAGGACTTTGGAAAAGTGTCATTGCTGGAGGTGGATCTGGAGACCGGCCGGACCCACCAGATCAGAGTTCATCTCACTGCCATCGATCACCCGGTAGTCGGCGATCGGACCTACACCCGCCGGCCCGATCCGATCAAAATGCGGCGGATCTTTCTTCACGCTACCCGGATCGTCTTCAACCATCCCGCCAGTGGCCAGGAGATGACCATTGAGTCGCCGTTGCCGGCCGATCTGAGCGCGTCCCTGGAGGAGTTGCGTCGAACCTTCCCGTCGACGATCGGTACGGTGGAGCCGTGACGACTTCTTCCGAGCACCCGGACGCGCCGACTGCGCAATCGGTTTGTTATCGACATTCGGACCGGCCCACTTTTCTGGCATGCTCGCAATGCGCCAAGCCGATCTGCGGGGAGTGCGCCATCCCCGGGACCGTCGGTCAATTCTGCCCCGATTGTGCCCGGGAGAGAGGTATGCAACGGGTCGTGCGAACACGCACGAGCCGAGGCTCGTTGGCCCGGACCGCACCGGCAACGTTCACTCTGATGGCCCTCGCCATCGGTATCTACGTCCTGACCCGGGTGTCCCGACCCCTGGCGAACGAACTCTATGGCCTGTTCGCCCAGTCCAACCAGCTGGTGGCCCAGGGCGATTGGTACCGGATCTTCACCCCGGTGCTGGTGCACGCCAACCTCACCCACATTTTGTTCAACATGTACGCGCTGTACCAGCTCGGCCCGGCCATCGAAGCCCGAGTGGGGCTGCCGTCCTACGTTGGACTGTTGCTGGCGGCCGCCGGTTGGGGTGGCGCCTTTGCCTTCCACCTGGGCGGACCCACCGATGCCCTGGTCGGGGCCTCCGGCGCCATATTCGGGTTGTTCGGTCTGTGGCTCCACTCTGCCTTCCGTCTGCGCGACACGGCCTTTGGTCGAAACCTCCTTTCCACTCTCGGATGGACCCTGGCGTTGAACCTGGCGTTGCCGTTCCTGATACCCGGGATCTCGTGGCAGGGCCACCTCGGGGGTCTGGTGGCCGGCGTCCTCATCGGAGAGCTGTGGAGCCGTGTCAAGGGTCCGCAGAGACCGCTCGTTGCGCTGGCCATGGCGGCATTGGCGGTCGTGGCGGTGCTGTTTTAGGTCCGAGATCGCAAGCATCTCCCGGGGCGCTTGACCCGGGTATTAAGGTCGAGTTACACGCATGTCTTTCGCCCACCTCCATCTCCATACCGAGTTCTCGATGCTCGATGGGGCGGCCCGGGTAAAGGACGTTGTGGCGGCCGCCGCCGCCGACGGCCAGCCGGGCATCGCCATCACCGATCACGGGGTGATGTATGGGGTCGTGGACTTCTACAAAGCTGCCAAAGCGGTCGGAGTCAATCCGATCATCGGCATCGAGGCCTATGTCGTCGACGGGTCCCGCTTCGATCGGCCCCGGGGTAGCGAGAACCTTCGCTATCACATGACCCTTCTGGCCGTGAACCAGACCGGCTATCGCAACCTGATGAAGCTTTCGTCCAAGTCCTACCTGGAGGGGTACTACTACAAGCCACGGATGGACTCTGAATTGCTGTCGGCCCACTCGGAGGGGATCGTCGCAACCTCCGGGTGTCTCGGCGGGCCGGTGGCCAAACGCCTTGCCCCGGACGCATCGCGAGAAGACGGACAGGCCGGGGCGGCCCGAGATTTCGAAGGGGCCCTCAAGGCCGCCTCCCACTATCAGGACATCTTCGGGCGGGAAAACTTCTTCATTGAGATCCAGGACCACGGGATCGAGGCGCAGCGGCGGATCATGCCCGATCTGGTCGACATCTCCCGCCAGATCGGAGCTCCGTTGGTGGCCACCAACGACGCCCATTACACCCGCCGGGACGAGGCCTCCAGCCACGACGTCTTGCTCTGCATCCAGACCGGTTCCAACAAGGACGATCAGAACCGGCTCCGTTTCGAGGGCGAGGACTTCTATCTGAAGTCGGCCGAGGAGATGAGGGCGATCTTTCCGGAAGATCAATATCCGGGGGCCTGCGACAACACCCTGTTGATCGCAGAACGGGCCAAAGTGGAACTCGAGTTTGGCCGAATCCTGCTGCCGCAGTTCACGGTTCCAGAGGGTTTCACCGAACGCTCCTATCTCGAGCACCTGGTGTTCAGCGGCGCCAAGCAGCGCTACGGAGATCCTCTCCCGACTGTGGTGAGAGAGCGTATTGCCTCCGAGCTGGCCGTGATCGTCGACATGGGCTTCCCCGCCTACTTCTTGATCGTTTGGGACCTGATCAGGTACGCCCGCGAACGAAAGATCAGGGTGGGTCCTGGTCGTGGGTCATCCGCGGGGTCGATTGTGGCCTACTGCCTCCGCATCACCGACCTCGATCCGATCGAGCACGGGATGATCTTCGAACGATTCCTCAACCCCGGTCGGCTCCAGCTTCCCGACATCGACATGGACTTCGACGAGCGTTACCGCTCAGACGTGATCCGATACGCCGCCGAGAAGTACGGGCCCGATCACGTGGCCCAGGTTGTCACCTTCTCGACCATCAAGGGCAGGCAGGCCCTGAGGGATGCGGCCCGGGTGCTGGGGCATCCCTATTCGATCGGTGACCGTCTGGCCAAGGCGATGCCACCGGCCATACTCGGGAAAGAGGCGACACTCGACCAGTGCCTCACCCCTCCGCCCTCGGATGCCGATTCCGAGATCAAGGATTGGTACTCCAACGCCACCGAGCTGCGTGAGCTGTACAAGTCGGATGCGGCCCTGAAGGAGGTCGTCGAGGTTGCCCGGGGCCTCGAGGGTCTGCGGCGCCAGGACTCCATCCACGCCGCGGCCGTGGTGATCTCACCCAACCCCATCACCGACCTGGTGCCGGTACAGCGCAAGGGTGAGGACGCTGAGATCGTCACCCAGTACGAGATGCACGGGATCGAGTCGCTCGGGCTCCTCAAGATGGACTTCCTCGGGCTCCGCAACCTTTCGATCATCGAACGAACCCTCGAGCTGATCAAAGAAGGCCAGGGGATCGATGTCGACATCGATGGCATCCTCCTCGACGATAAGGACGCCTATGAATTGATCCGCCGTGGCGACACAGTGGGCGTCTTCCAACTCGAGGGGAGTGGGTTGCGGTCCTTGATCCGCGCCCTCCAACCAGACCAGTTCGAGGACTTGATCGCACTGGTTTCGCTCTACCGGCCCGGTCCGCTTGGCCAGAACATGCACACCGCGTATGCCGACCGTAAGAACGGCCGGGCCAAGGTCGAGTTTCCTCATCCCGCCACCGAGTCCATCCTTGCCAGAAGCTTCGGCATCATCGTCTACCAGGAGCAGGTGATGCAGATCGCCCAGGCGGTGGCCGGATACACCATGGCCGAAGCCGAAGACCTACGACGGGCGATGGGCAAAAAGGTGAAAGCTGCCATGCAGGCCCAGCGCGAGAAGTTCGTGGCCGGGTGCGTTGCCCAGGGTTACACGCCCGAGGTTGGGGCCAATCTCTTCGACACGATCGAGCCGTTCGCCGGCTACGGATTCGTCCGTTCACACGCTGCCTGTTACGGCTACATCGCCTATCAGACCGCCTGGCTAAAAGCCCACCATCCGGCCGAGTACATGGCGTCGCTGCTCACGGCCACCAAGCGCGACAAGGAACGCACCGCAGTTTACCTCGCCGAATGCCGCTCGATGGGGGTCGAGGTGCTGGTGCCCGATGTCAACGAATCGCAGATGGACTTCTCGGTACACGAGGCAAAGATCCGTTTTGGTCTGTCAGCCATTCGAAATGTGGGGGAAGGTGTCGTTGAGAAGATCATCAATTCCAGGAAGGCAGATGGCCCCTTCGGCGACTTCTGTGACTTTGCCGATCGGGTCGACCCTCTGGTCCTCAACAAGCGCACAGTTGACTCTCTGATCAAGGCCGGCGCCTTTGACGGGTCAGGTCACCCTCGCAAGGCGCTCTGCCTTCAGTTCGAAGACCTGCTCGAGGCGACCATCGAACGTCGAAGGAACGAAGAGATGGGTCAATACTCGCTGTTCGGTGGTGATTCCTCCGACGCCGAGCAACCACGGACCGAGATCGTCGGTGAGGAGTGGGCCCAGAAGCTGAAGCTTGCCTTCGAGAAGGAGATGCTGGGCCTGTACGTTTCCGACCATCCGTTGCTGTCGATCGGCCCCACCCTGAAGGCGATGGGCCAGCCCATCTCCGGTCTTACCGAGCAGAAGGACCGGACCAATGTCGCGGTGGGTGGGTTGGTTGGCTCGATCACACGCCGCTTCACCAAGAAGGGTGAGCTGATGCTCTTCTTCCAGTTGGAGGACCTCGAAGGCTCGGTCGAGGTGGTGGCCTTCCCGGGGGTCGTGAACGAATCAGGCGCGCTCGTTACCGAGGACGCGGTGCTCATGGTCAGGGGCCACCTGGACCATCGAGGCGACGACGTCAAGGTGATCGCCAAGGAGATCACCGAGCTCAACATCCGGCCCAATCTCGAGGTGCGCCTGGAGGTGCCCGCTCGCCGGCTCTCGACCGACCTGGTTGCTAAGTTGAAGGACATTCTCAGCCATCACCCCGGCTCCGCCCCTGTGTTTCTCCACATGGTTTCCGACGACAAGCACAAGGTGTTGAAGCTGGCGGACAGCCATTCCGTGGAGCCCCGATCAGCGCTCTACGCCGAACTCCGCGAGTTGCTGGGACAACGAGCAGTCCTGTGACGATTGGCTCCGTAACCAGCCGACGCCGACATGATCTGGTCCGCCCGATCCTGGCGGTTACCAGCATCCTGATCGTGATCGTTACTGCCTGGGTGGCTTCAGGAGTCGACTTCTCAACGGGCCCGGCCGTATGGGGTTTTCCGGGATCGTCGGCCGTCTGGGCGCTGGGTTTTGTCGGGGCGGGGTTTCTGGCGGACCGGGCCCGACCCGACATTCCGGTCGGAATCCTGATGATGTTGGCCGGCGTTTCCGCATCGCTTCAGGAGCTGGCCAATCAGATCACGCTGAGAGCTAGGGCCGGCATGGGTTCGGGTATGGCCATCCTGTTCCAAACGACGCTATGGAGCTGGATGGTACCGATGACTTTCGTGATCATCGCAATGCTTCGATTCCCCGACGGAACCCGGCTGGGGGCAGGGTGGCGGCGGGTCGAGGTGGCGATGGCAATTGCGACCGCGTTGGCGGCCCTGGTCTTCACCATTGCTCCTGCCCCAGGCGATTTTGGAGTAGCAAATCCCCTCGAGGTCGAGTCGTGGTCTTCCGCTCTGACCGTCGGATCCACCATCACCTACATCATCTGGCAAATGATCTCGATAGTCGCTATTTCGTCAATCGTGGTCCGTCTCCGCCGGTCAACCGGTGCGGCCCGCCAGCAGGTCAAGTGGGTGGCATTTGCGGGAGCCACAGTGGCGGTGCTCGTTCTGGTGGTTGAGGTTGGGATTGCCTACATCGACGATGACCTCTATCAACGGAGCTCGGCACTCGTCGCCGTCGCGATTCTCTTCATACCGCTTGCAATGGCGATGGCCATGCTTCGCTATCGCCTCTATGACGTTGACCGGGTCGTCTCACGATCCGTGTCGTATTCGCTCGTGGCCGCGGTTCTTGGCCTCGTGTATGCGGGTGGCGTTGTCGCCCTCCAGGCTATTTCACCGGCGTCGGGCAATCTGGCGGTGGCTGCCTCTACCCTGGCGGTGGCCGTGTTGTTCAATCCCGTGCGACTCCGGGTTCAGAGGTGGGTGGATCGCCGCTTCAACCGAGCCAGCTACGACGCCGCCAAAGAGGTGGATGCATTCACGAGCCGTCTGAGTTCGGCGGTCGATCCCGCTGCCATCACTCTCGATCTCGGAGCCGTGCTGGCCAGTACCATCCAACCATCGAGTGCCCTGGTCTGGATCCGCGGCGAGACTCCCGGTCCCGCCCGGGCCTCTTAGACCACCAAAGCCCCGTTTTGGCGCGGCGATATGGGGTCAGGGCACGGTTCTGTCGTGCCAAAACGGGGATTTAGCCGCGGCGGGCTCTCTCGACGATCCGGCCGTGGCGACGACCCAGCAAGTAGGTTCCAACCGCGACCGATACTGCAGCCGTTGAACTGGCTCCCACAGCAATGGCCTGTTTGGTCTTGCGAGCGAACACGACCACCGGCCAACCTCGATCGTGGGCCACATCCTCGAGCTCGCCGTCGGGGTTCACGGCTACTGGGTGCCCCACCGCCTCCAGCATTGGCAGATCCGAGATCGAGTCGCTGTAGGCATAGCTGGCGCTGAGGTCGTAGCCGCGGTCGGCGGCCAGTTTGGACATCGCCTCGACCTTGCCGGCGCCGTACACGAAGGGCCCGTCGAGTTGGTCTGTGTAGTGGCCTTCAATGACCCTTGGTCTGGTAGCGATAGCCCCTGTCATTCCCAGCGTCTCTGCCAGTGGTTGCACTATTTCCTGAGGTGAGGCCGAAACGATCCACGTGTCGCGTCCAGCGTCGTGATGCATCTTGATGAGTTTGCGAGACTCCGGCCGGACTCTCGATGTGAGGCGAGGAAGGACCCGCCGGGATACCTCGTCCAGTACCTCGACCGAAACTCCCTCGATACGTCCGAGGATCGCGGCTCTAGTCCCTTCCGACTTGTCGCCCTTGTCACCAAAGAGTTTGAAGCCGATGGCCCCGGCCGCAAAACGACCCATGTCGGAGTTGGTTAACAGTCCGGCCCTCCATGCCTCGACCCCGAACGGGAATATCGATGCCCCGGCTATGAGCGTGCGATCAAGGTCGAAGAAGGCCGCTGACATACGGTCAAACTACCTCACCAGAGGGCTGGCAACCCCTCTGCCGCCTCGATGAGACCCAAAAGACTCTCGAGGTCGTTGGGGGCCTCAGGCATCCAGGGAACCGTCACCAGCGGGGCTTTGTACCTGGCGGAGAACGCCACCCGAGCATCGTGCTGGCGCTGTGATTCGGCGGCCCAGCGGGTCAGGTTCTCCGCCAGGGCCAGGTTGGTCCTGGGTGGGGGCGGCGTCGTCGCCCAGCTGGTCGGGAGGGAACGATTGAATACCACCGCAACCGGGGGAGCGGCCACCTCCGGCAGTTCTCGGAAGAACCGGGCCGCTTCGGCCAGCGCCGCCGGATCGGCGGTGGTCACTACCACCGTTGCTGCCTTCCGGAAATGTGCCTCGATCTCCCGCGATCGTCGGGTCACGCCGTCGTAGGTGGTGCGCAGATCCATCAGGAACTGGGCCACTCTTTCGAGCAGATCGGAACCGAGAAGCTGATCGGCGAAGCGGAGCATCGGACGGGCTCCCCGATTGAAGAAGAAATTGCGTCCGGGGATCCGGCCACCGGTCAGGAGCCTCAGCAGACGGCCGCCCACCAGGTCCGACATCTGGGCGGGAGAGGTGAAGAAGTCGATGCCGCCCGCGGCCGGTGGGGTGTCGATGACGATGAGATCCCAGACCCGGGCATCGAGGTAATTGGCCGCTTCTTCCGCGGCCGCATATGACTGCGACGCCGGAAAGTGGACGGTGGCGGCCTGGAAGAACTCGTTGTTGACCAGACGGTCGGCCACGGCAGGATCGGCGTGGCGGCGGGCGAGAGCTTGCCACGAGGCGGCCGCGTCCAGCATCGCCCCCCATAGAAGAGGTTGTTCGGGGTGCTGGCGGGGCTCTCCGCCGAGTTCCAGTCCCAGGGCCCCGGCCAGTCGGCGGGCCGGGTCGACCGTGAGGACCAGCGTGCGCCTCCCTTGAGACGCGGCCTCCACCGCCAGCCCGGCGGCGAAGGTGGTCTTGCCCACCCCACCGGCCCCCGTGACCACAACTGCCTTGGTCGTCATCTGTTCGAGCCCCGATCGGCGTGTTCCCAGGCGTCGGCCATACGGGCGGCAACCTCACCGGGGGTCAGCAGGCCGAAGAGGTATGGAAGTTTCCGCGCCGGGGGAAGGCGTTTGATCCATTCCTGTTGATTTCGGTAGAGAGACCGGTGGAGGGCGCCGGCTTCGGCCGCCACCCCGCTTCCGTTGGCATCGGTCTCGAGAAGGGGGAGGACCCGGTTGGTGACGATCGTGGGAGTCCCCACCAGATTCTGAGCGGCGAGAAGAGCCATGGTTTCTTCGGTTTCGATGGTCGGAAGCTCCTCGGCCAGAGTGACCATGACGAGGTCGGTCTCGGGCCCGGATAGAAGGTCTCCCATCCATTCTGCTTGATGGCGGACCCGTCCCGAGGGGACCAACTCTGCGATGGTCCTTGGGGCTCGGAGGAGGCCGATTATCTGACCGGTCGGGGGGCAGTCGGCCACTACCAGGTCGTAGCCGCCGATCTTTACCTCCGACAGCACCTTGCCGAGTGTGATCACCTCGCGAACTCCTGGGGCGGTGGAGGCGAGGGCGTCAAACGCACGGGCAACCGGTCCCAGCGTGGCGAATTGGGGAACGCCGATCTGGACCTGAAGATACTCGGCGAGTGCCCTACTGCGATCTACGGTGATCGCAAAAAGACCCGGACGCACTTCCCGGGGTTTGAAAT
Source organism: uncultured Acidimicrobiaceae bacterium (assembly GCA_964586615.1). Lineage (GTDB taxonomy): Bacteria > Actinomycetota > Acidimicrobiia > Spongiisociales > ZC4RG35 > DATEEG01. The sequence continues at coordinate 29,352 of CAZPIZ010000001.1, forward strand.
CTAGGCGACCACCCCCGAGGTGTGCTGCCAACCCGCCGGCCCCGGTCACGTCGATAGCCAACACCCGGGAGCCCTGACGATGGGCGTACAACGCCAGACTGGTGGCGACGGCGGATTTGCCAACGCCACCTTTGCCGGAGACCAGCGTCAAACGGCCGGACCTGGGAACGGTGCTCACCGGGAAAGCGGAATGCGGAGGACCAGTTCGCCGCCCTCAACCGCCCATTCGGCCGCTGCGATCAGCGAGAAATCCAGGAAGTCGGTCTCGGCGGCTTCGATCAGGCGGCGCCGTTCTTCACCGGCCACGGGAGGCAAACCGCGCTCCCGAACCGCATCCGCCCGCTCTCGATAACGTCCGATCAAAGCGTCAACGTCAAGCTCTGCCATACCTCAAACCTTAGGTTATAGGTGGTGTTGCCCGAGTTCCTGGCATCAGATTCCGCCGTTCCTTTCTCGGATCAGCCGTTCTTTTCTTGGATTAGGAAGGGGCCTTCGATCGCTTCTGTTCGGCCCGGCGTTCGCTCTCGAGGCGCTCGAGGTCGACCGATGAGTAGTCGACGAACTTCATGGCATCGGCGATGGCCCGGTGTCCGGCCACTTCGGCGATCTGGCGATGCATCTCGGCCGCCACCTGGCGGTACGAGGGATGTCCGGCCGGCTGGGTGCGGAGCTCGATCATGTGCATGGCTTCCCGGGCGTTCATCTCCATCATGAACCGGATGTGGAATGCGAATGGCACCACGTACTGAGCAACGTCCTGTCCTAGTTGATCCCGGGTGAGCTCGTAGAGCTCTCCAGCCCGATCCAGCAGGCCAACGAAGCGGTCGCGGCCACCGGCTTCCTCCAGATCCTCGGGAACCAGGTACCCGAGCCGGGTCGAAAGCCGCTGCCAGTCGAGGGTCATCATCCGATGGCGCTGGAGGTCACGGAAGGCACCGAAGTCGCAGGCGATGTCGAAGCGATAAACAGGGCGCTCCATCGCCCTACCTGGCTTGTAGCGACGGTTGGTGCGGTCTCCGACGAGGGCACCGATGATGCGGGAGCGCTCCTCGGTGCTGAGACCTTCGACGTAAGTAAGCAGATCGGAGTCGGCGAGCTCGGACACTGCATAGAGAGAGGCAGCGGCGAGCTTGGTCTCGGCGTCCGGGTCCCAGTCGGTCAGGGTCACCTTGGCCGGTTGCTCCCCCGGGTGCCGGTTCTCCCGAGACCCGGGTGCCAGCTCCTCGAGCGCCTTGCGGGTGGTGTCGAGGTAACCGCTCCAGGCGATGCCCCGGTCGGGCAGGTCAACCCTTGTCAGGAAGGAGGGGATCACTTTCCTCAGCTCCTCGAGCATCATCTGGCCGTAGCTGCGCACCTCGTCGAGAGGATGAGCCTGCATTCGCATCAGCGCCATCTCGTAGGCCTGGCCGGTGCCGTAGATCCCCACGTTGGAGAGGGTGGAAGCGGGGAGCAAGCCGCGGGCCGTGTCGCAGGCCTTGGCTCTGATCGTCGAGTTCCACACCATGTTCGAATCCGACGGCTGCTTCGGAAAGCGCTGCTGATAGAAGGTCGTGAGGCTTGCAACCAGGTCGCTGTAGGTGGCAAAGCTCTCTTCCATGTATTCGAGATACCTCGGGGCGAGCGGTGATGCCGCGATCTCCGGCGGCACGAAGTATCGGTATCGCTCACCGAGCCTTGCGTCGTAGGCGATGTAGCGGGTGGACTGTTCGAGGTAGGCCGCCAGTCGGCCCCATTCCAGGACCTTTGTGAGGATGTTGGAGGCCTGCTCGCAGGCGAGGTGCACCCCTCCCAACTGGGCGACGGAGTCGTCGCCGTACTCGAAGAAAACCCGCTGATACAGAGCTTCGGCTCGTCGATGGTCGATCAGGGGATCGTCTCCGCCCAGGTTGGTGGCGATGACCTCGATGCCGCTGTCCGCATCAGCCATGAACTCATCCAGGAAGAGCCGCCGGACTGACTTGGCAGACCGTGAGTAGCGGGCGAACAGCGCACCCTTGACAACCTCGGGAAGGTTGATCAGTGCGAAGACCGGGCGATCGACATTGGTGAAAAACCGGGTCAGAACTGCGGTTTCGGCCTGGCTGAACGGTTCTTCGAAGTAGGTCACCGGTCGAGGGAGTGTACCGGTGAGGCTCCAGGGCCCGGGTAGCGTTGGGAGCGCATGATCTTGCTCCGCGTGATGATTCTGATCCTGGTCGTCGTCGCCCTTTCGGTGGCGGTGGTACCGGTGATGGTTCTGATCAACCTGCTGGGTGGGGCCACCGGTTTCGGGCTGTGCCCGGGTGGCTTGTCGGCCTGCCCGCAGCGCTATACCTCGGGTCCGGCGCTGGCGACCTACCTGACCTTGACCCTGATGGCCGTGGTCGCTCTGATCCGGGTTGTGTCACATCTGTTGAGACGATTGCACCGGCAAACCGTCAACGGCCAGACCCCTAATGAGCCGGGCTGACCGCCTCGGCCTCGACCTCCGTTTCCTCCTCCCCCCGGGTGATCACCAGGTAGATCGCTCCGATGATCAGTCCGGCTCCCAGCCAGCCGGTGGGGGTCATCCGCTCTCCGAGCACAACCGCAGCCGTCGCCACCCCGAAGGCAGGTTCGAGGGCCAGCAACACGCCGGTCATGGACGGACCGATGATGGTCTGGGCCCATACCTGGAGGAGGTAGGCGCCGGCGCTCACACCGATGGCGGTGATCAACAACGCCGGCACCTCGCGACTGGTCGGGATGGCCAGGCCTTCGAGAGACGCTGCCACCGGGAAGGCCAGGGCCGACGTCACCAGCAATTGGCCGGCCGTGAACGGAACTACGGGATGGCGGGGAGCCAGTCGGGCGAGGGCGACGATGTGACCGGCGAAGGAGAACGCCGCTCCCAGGGTCAAGAGATCCCCGGTCTCGAGCCGGACCCCATCACGGGCGGTAAGGAGCACCAGTCCTACGAAGGCGACGACCGCTCCCACCACCACCAACAGCCGGGGCGCCTGTCGTCGGAACACTGCCGCCAGCAAAGGGGTGATGATGACGAAGAGACCGGTGATCAGTGCCGAGTTGGTGGCCCCGGTCGTGACAAGCCCGGCCGTCTGGAAGGCGTAGCCGCTGAACAGAAGCGATCCGCAGATGATGGCATCCCGCCAGATGGCCCTACCCCGCGGGAATGCGAGCAGGCACAGGACCACTCCACCGATTAGAAACCGCCAGGCGACGAAAGAGATCGGTGGAAACGAAGCGACCGCCTCCTTGATGACGACGAAGGTCGATCCAAAGAGGAACGAGGCGACGGTGATGGCGAGGGCGGCAAGAGTGGTTCGGCGCATAACGGAGCGAGGGATCGAGAAGGTCCGCAAGGCTAGGCAATACCATCGACCGCTCATGCCCCGTTCCGTCGAGCCCGAACCAAACCCCACTCCTATCCAAAAAAGAAGGGCGCGCAAGATCCTCAAGCGATTGAAGGAGCGGTACCCGGATATCGGGACCGCACTCGACTACCGCGACGGATTCCAATTGATCGTGGCGACCGTGATGTCGGCCCAGACCACCGACGAGACGGTCAACAAGATCACCCCCGTCCTCTTCGAGCGCTATCCCACCCCCGTCGATCTGGCCGCCGCCAACCCCGAGGATGTCGAAAGGGTCATCTTCTCCTCGGGTTTCTACCGGCAGAAGACCAAATCGATCATCGCCCTCTCCCGGGCTCTGATGGAACATTTCGACGGGGTAGTCCCGTCCAGCCTCGAACAACTGGTCACGCTGCCGGGGGTGGGGAGGAAGACCGCCAGCGTGGTCCTGGCCGAAGCTTTCAAGTCTCCGGCCATCGCGGTCGACACCCACGTGCAACGGGTCGCCCGCCGTCTCGATCTCACCTTCAGCACCGACCCGGTCAAGATCGAACAGGACCTCAAGGCCTTGTTTCCGCGCAAGGAGTGGGCGGGGATCTCGATGAGGATGATCCAGTTCGGCCGCGACGTGTGCGATGCCCGCCGCCCTCTGTGCGAGAGCTGTGAGCTCAACCGGATCTGCCGGTGGCCCGGGAAACGGGTGTAGGCGAAGAGGCGTGACCGCGGTCACAAGACGTCAACTCGACCGGCGCATCTTTGCGTTGGCCGTTCCGGCGGTGGGGGCGCTTGCCGCCGATCCGCTCTTGTCGCTTGTCGACACGGCCTTCGTGGCCGGTCTAGGACCGTCGGCCCTGGCCGCCCTGGGCGTCACCAGCGCCATCTTCGGGTTCGCCTTCGTCCTCTTCAATTTCCTTGCCTACGCCACCACCCCGCTGGTGGCCCGGGCAATGGGTCAGGGCAATTCCGACGAGGCCCGTCTCTTGGTGGGCCGGGCTCTGTTCCTGGCCGTCACCATCGGCGTCGCCTCGGCCGCCCTTCTGGTTGTGTTTGCCGAGCCGCTGGTCCGTGTGATGCAGGCGGGACCGGAGGTGATCGACCCTGCCGTCTCTTACCTGCGGATCAGGGCGCTAGCGGCCCCGGCCGTTCTGATCGTCACCGCCGGGCACGGTGCTTTCCGCGGCTTGCAGAACACCCGGACCCCGTTGCTGGTGGCGCTGTTGGCTAATTTGATCAACCTCGTACTCGATCCGATCCTGATCTACGGGTTCGGATTGGGGGTGGCGGGCGCCGCCATCGCCTCGGCGGTCGCCCAATACGCTGCGGCTGGATGGCTGTGGACCAAGCTGCGGCGTCGGCTTGGTCACGTTCACGCCGGACCTGGTCCTTTTGGCCATCTCAGACCCCTGCTGACCACCGGTGGGATCCTCACGATGAGAACATTGCTTCTCGTTCTCACCATGGCCCTGGGAACGGCGGCGGCTGCATCGATAGGGACACCCGAGCTGGCGGCCCATCAGGTCGTCCGGGAGACCTGGTTCCTCACCGCCATGATGACCGACGGCCTCGCCATCGCCGCCCAGGCTCTGGTGGCCGAACACCTCGGTCGGAGGGACGAGGTGACCATCGATCTGATCAACCGACGCCTCCTGTGGTGGGGCCTTCTAGCGGGCCTGGTCGTGGCGATGGCCTGGTTGGCGGGAGCGCCGCTCCTTGCAGCCGGTTTTGCGCCCACCCCCGAGATCGGTGGGTTGATAGTGGGGGCCTCGCGGATCGCCGGCTTCCTGGCGCCGGCCGCAGCTCTCGTCTGGGTACTCGATGGCATCCTGATGGGACGGATGGCACTCAAGGGGTTGGTTGCATCGACCGGCTCGGGTCTGGCAGCCGGTGCGATCGTCTTCTTCCTAACGGGAAGATACGGTTGGGGTTTGCCCGGTGTGTGGTGGGGGATGGCAGCCATGATCCTGGCCCGGCTGCTGATCCTGTTCTTGTCCTGGCACCGCAGCCGCTGACCAGAGCCCGGTTTTGGCGCGGGGTTCTGCTCCCCTGGTGTCGGCGGTCCGCGCCAAAACGGGGGGATTCGAACCTCGAACCTCAAGGCTCCAGGACCTTCCCTTTCGTCTCCGGC
>CAZPIZ010000002.1:0-2837 GCA_964586615.1 uncultured Acidimicrobiaceae bacterium
TACGTCTCGAGAGCAACTCACAACTTTGCCTCCCGCATCGCAACGCCAAAGCGTTCGAGCGCAACCTCGATCTCTTCGGCGCTGATCGACAAGGGGGGTGCGAATCGAACGGCATTTAGTCGGACGGCGTTGACGAGGAGTCCGTTGTCTCGGGCCGCCTCGGACACGGCTCCTGCCCGCTCCGTTTCGAGAACGGCCGCCAGCAGCAAACCCCTGCCCCTCACCTCTACAACACCGGCAAGTGATTCGAGACCCGAGCGCAGTTGTTCGGACCGCGCTTTGCAATTGGCCAGCAGTTCTCGATCCTCGATCTCATCGAGAACCGCCAGCGCCGCCGCACAAACAACCGGGCCTCCCCCGAAGGTGGTGGCATGATCTCCGGGCTGGAAAGCACCTGCGACCTTCTCGGTGGCGAGACAGGCACCGATCGGAAGGCCATTGCCAAGAGCTTTGGCGATGGTGGCGATGTCAGGCTCCAAACCCAGGGACTGCCATGAGAACCACTCGCCGGTGCGTCCGATGCCTGCCTGGACGTCATCGAAGATCAAAAGGGTCCCGGTCTCGTCGCAAAGCCGTCGGACCGCCTTGAGATAGTCGGGATCCAGCGGCAACACTCCACCCTCCCCCTGGACTGTCTCGAGCATCACCGCCGCGGTGTCGGCGTCGAGGGTCGATTCGAGAGCGCCAAAGTCGTTGGCTTCGATCTGGTGGAAGCCAGGTGGGAGCGGGGCGAAGGTTGCCTGCTTGGCGGGCTGACCGGTGGCCGCCAGAGTTGCCAGAGTGCGGCCATGGAAGGAATCGAGGAGCGAAAGGACCTTGTAGCAGTCGGGGCCTCTGGCTGTTTGCCCATAACGCCGCGCCAACTTGATGGCGGCTTCGTTGGCCGTGGCGCCGTCATTGCAGAAGAAGACCCGGTCAAGACCGGACAGGGTCGTGAGGCGCTCGGCCAGCAAGACCATCGGTTCGGTGAAGTAGAGGTTGGAGACGTGGACCAAACTCGACATCTGAGCGGCCACGGCGGCTGCAACCCTTGGGTTTCCGTGACCGACCGCCACCACCGCCAGTCCGCCCAGGCAGTCGAGATATCTCTTGCCATCGGCGTCCACCAACCATGAGCCGTCACCGGAGACGAAGGCCACCGGCTGACGGCCGTAGGTCTGCATGACCACGGCTCGCTCCCGATCGATGATCTCGGCGGTTGCGTTCAAGACGTCACCATCGTTCCGATGCCCTCGGGCGTGAACACCTCGAGCAACAAGGCATGCTGGATCCGCCCGTCGAGGATGTGGGCTTGGGCGACTCCCCCCCGCAATGCCTCGGCGCACGAGATCAGCTTGGGTCGCATGCCGCCTTCGATCGACGGGCCATCCAGCATCTCCTCGAGTTGAGCCAGGTTCATTCGTGAAACCAGCGAGTCGGGGTCGGTTCGGTTGCGACGGACGCCTTCGACGTCTGTCAGATAGACCAGCTTCTGTGCCCCGAGAGCGCGGGCGAGGGCACCCGCAGCTGTATCGGCGTTGAGGTTGTAGACATGGCCGTCCTCGCCTGCACCGAGCGGAGCAATGACTGGAACCAGCCCGCCCTCTATCAGATCGGAAATGAGTTCGACGTTGACCGTCGCCACCTCTCCGACGTAACCCAGCCGAGGATCCTTGGCGACTGCCGTAAACAGGCCACCATCAAGACCGGTTAGCCCAACCGCCGGACAGCCGTGGCGGTTGAGAAGATGGACGATGTCGGGGTTGATTTCGCCAGCCAGGATTCGTTGCACCACTCTGATCGTTGGGGCGTCGGTAACCCGCAAACCGTCGACAAACTGAGGGACGATCCCTTCCTTCTCCATGGCGGATGAGATCTGTGGCCCACCACCGTGGACGATGACGGGACGCAATCCCACCATTGCAAGGAGGGTGATGTCACCGGCGAAGCTCTGATGGAATCCACCCTCCTCCATGGTCGAACCGCCGTACTTGACGACGACGGTGCGACCCCGAAACGCCTGGATGTAAGGCAGGGCTTCCATGAGGATCTTTGCCTTCCCCATGGAATTGGCGATCCTGCTCTTGAACAGGTTGGGTGGGCTGTGGCCGGTGGTCATGACCGCTCTCCGTTGAATCTCACATAGTCGGGTGTGAGATCAGTTGTGATGATCTCGGCCTCACCACTTCCCTTGCCAACGACGACGTCGATGACAAAGTCGCCGGTCAGCAACTTGGCAAGTTTCTGGTCATCGAAGGGGTAGGCGGTGCCTTGATCGGCGACGCGGAACCCCGCGTAGGCAATCGATACCTCGAAAGGGTCCACCTGGCAAGTTCCCAGAGCAGCCAGGATGCGGCCCCAGTTGGGATCACCTCCATAAAACGAGGACCGGACCAGAGCCGAATCGGCGATGACCCGGCCATAGCGCCGGGCGGACTCGTGGTCGGGTGCACCGCTCATCCGGAGTTTCACCACCCTCGAAGCCCCTTCGGCGTCGGCCGCCATTTCGTAGGCCAGCTTGCGGCAGGCCGCCTCGACCGCCTCGCCGAATTCGTCGGGTCCGGCCCGAGCCCCTTTCCCGGAAGCCAGCAGGAGAACGGTGTCGTTGGTTGACTCGCATCCATCTACGTTGAGCGAGTTGAAGGTGATCGGTACAGCCTCGGCGAGGGCATGACCAAGCATGGCGGTGTCGACGACGGCGTCGGTGGTGAGCACGCAGAGCATGGTCGCCATGTCCGGTCGCAGCATCCCGGCTCCTTTGGCCATGCCCCCGACCACAAACCCGTCACCTGCAATGACAGTCGTCTTGGCCCGGGAGTCGGTGGTCAGGATTGCCTCGGCAGCCGCGGCGCCACCAT
>CAZPIZ010000002.1:2937-12952 GCA_964586615.1 uncultured Acidimicrobiaceae bacterium
GTCTTGGCCCGGGAGTCGGTGGTCAGGATTGCCTCGGCAGCCGCGGCGCCACCATGGGTTGGGCCGGTCGTCACCTCAATGTTCTTTACTCCGTCAAATGTTTTTGTTGGCACGTCGGAGTAAAGAACATTGACCAGCCCGGGCAGCGCATCGAGCATCCGACTGATAGGCAACCGTGATCCGATTGGGCCGGTCGAACACATAAGCACCAGATTCGGATCGACTCCCAGGAGCTCAGCGGCACGGCCGGTGACTCGCTCCGCGTCGGTCATCCCTTGCGACCCGGTACCGGCATTGGCAGAGCCCGAGTTGAGAACCACCGCCTGAGCCAGCCCGGCCCGGAGTCGTTGACGGCTTAGCTTTACCGGAGCAGCGGCGGCGCTGTTTCGGGTGAAGACTCCGGCGGCGGGGACCGGTCCGTCCTCGACGACGACTATCGCCAAGTCCGGGCCTCCCGAGGCCTTGATGCCGGCTCCCGTACCGGCGGCCAGAAACCCCTTGGCGGCGGTGATGCTCATGGCATCCACCCAGCGCTGGGCAGACCGGCCCCTTCGTCAAGTCCGAACATGAGGTTGGCTGCCTGAATGGCCTGTCCGGCCGCACCCTTCATGAGGTTGTCGATGGCGCACTGGGCGATCACCACGCCCTGGCGCTGATCTACGAACGCGGCCACCAGGGCCCGATTCGAGCCGGCCACCCACCGGGTCTGGGGTGGGCGGTCGATTACGTCCACAAAGGGGCTCTTCTCGTAGGCAACCCTCAACACATCGGCCGGCACCGGATGCGATGCGGTCAGACGGGCGGTAACCGTCGCCAGCAAGCCGCGCTGGATCGGAACCAAATGGGGTGTGAAGGTGACCGTGGAGGTGGTGCCGGCGAAATTATCGAGCGCCATCTCGATCTCGGGACGATGGCGGTGGGTGGTCACCCCATAGGCACGCACGCCCTCTGCCACCTCCCCGAAGAGCAACTCCTTCTTGAGGGATCGGCCAGCGCCGGATACACCGGAAAGACAATCGGCCACGATCCCGCTTGGCTCGATTAGCCCCTCTCTCAAGAGGGGGGCGATCGCCAACAAGGTGGCAGTGGGATAACAGCCCGGTGAAGCCACCCTGTCGGCTCCCGATAGATCGAATAGTTCCGGAAGCCCGTATCGCCACCTCCCGAGTTGGGCCGGAAGCGGATGAGGTGACCCGTACGCCTCCTCGTAGCGTGCTGCCGTATCGAGCCTGAAATCGCTCCCAAGGTCGACCACCTTGACGCCGCCCTCAGCGAGTTGATGGCCGATCCCAGAAGAGGCTCCGTGGGGCAGGGCCAGGAAGGCGAGGTCGATCTCACCGGCGGCGGCGGGGTCGTTGGGACCGAGCGGACGATCGCCGTCCGGAAGCTGGGGATGCACCTCGTTCAGAACCCCCCCGGCGTGGGAGTGGGCACCCAGATAGACCAGGTCGAGACCGTCATGGCGATCAATGAGCCTGACCAGCTCACCACCTCCATAACCAGAAGCGCCAAAGACCGCAGTACGGATGCTCATGAGAGGAACAGTATACGCATATGCGGATAGAAAACCAGGACTGGTGAGTGGTGGGTGGCGGGTGGTGAGTAGAAAGCGTCCGTTCCTCCCTCGGCCATCGGCCGGGTCAATGTTCTTTACTCCGGCGAGTCTTCCTTCAACATGTCGGAGTAAAGAACTATTGAGGGGAGGTGGCTCGGCAACTGGTTGTCGAGCCGGAGGGGGAGGCGAACCCGTCCGAAACCCGAGGTCAGAGGTTCGCGTCTGGCGTTTGGCGTCTGGCGTCTGGCGTCTGATTCGCTCGCCGGTTCTCCCACCAAGCCTTCACGATCTCGTAGGCCTGCTCCTCCGTATAGGGACCGTCCTCGATCCGGCGCTCTTGGAGCATCTCCATCACCTCTCCGATCAATGGACCGGGCGCGATCTTAAGGAACTGCATCACCTGATGACCGTTGATCGGCGGCCGCAGTCGGTCGAGCTCCTCCTGCGCGGTCAACTCGGCAATCCTGACTTCGAGATCGTCGATGCGACGATTGATGGTGTCGGCTTTGCGTCTGTTGGCGGTGGTGACATCGCGTCGTACCAACTCGTTGAGTCGGTCGAGGAGAGGCCCGGCATCGCGCACGTACCGCCGCACCGCCGAATCGGTCCATCCCATCTTGAGGGTATGAGGTCGCAGATGGAGGAACACCAGCCGCGACACCTGGTCGACGATGTCGTTGGAGAAGCGCAAGGCCCGCAACCGCTCCCGCGTCATTCGTTGGCCGACCACCTCGTGATGGTGAAAGGTGACGCCGTCGAGCCCGAATGATCTGGTGGCAGGTTTACCGACATCGTGCATCAGAGCGGCCAGACGAAGTACCAGATCCGGTGTGGTCTTGTCGACAACCGCCAGGGTGTGCGCCAGAACGTCTTTGTGCTGATGCACCGGATCTTGTTCCATGGCGAGTGCCGGGAGCTCTGGAAAGAAGTAACCGGCCAGCCCTGAGTTGACGACCCCTGCCAGAGCCTGCCCGGGACTTGGTGCAATCACCAGCTTGGAGATCTCATCGCGGATCCGCTCCGCCGAAACGATGGAGATGCGATCTGCCATCCGGCCGACCGCCGCCTCGGTCCCCGGGTCGATCCGGAAATCGAGGCTGGCCTGAAACCGGAATAGCCGCAGCATGCGCAGCGGATCGTCAGAAAAGGAGATCTCTGGATCGAGCGGGGTCCGAAGCAGACCGTCGGCGAGATCGACCAGGCCCTCGAAGGGATCGACGGCTTCGAGATCCGGAAGGCGGAGGGCGATGGCATTGACGGTGAAGTCACGACGAGACAGATCGCTTTCGATGTCGCTCGAAAAGGTGACGTCCGGCTTGCGAGTGTCGTCGCGGTAGATCTCCGAACGAAACGTCGTGATCTCGGCCAGCAACTCGCCTTTGCGAACACCGATGGTCCCAAAGGCTTCACCAACCCGGTAGACGGCATCAGCCCAGCTGGAGACTCGATCCCGGATCTCGGTGGGTCGGGCGTCGGTGGTGAAGTCGAGATCCTCGTGGGCGCGGTCCAAAAAGGCGTCGCGCACCGAGCCACCGACGAGATACAGGCTGTGTCCGGCCGAGGCGAAGAGGGAGGCCAGCTCAGCGGTGGGACTCCCCGGCTCCACCAGCCATCGAAGCCGGGATGGGGTCATGGGGAGAGGATAAGTCGGAAGGCGAGTACTAAGTACTTAGTAATACCGACTGCTGAGGGGCCTAAAGACACTGTCCGCCTGCACCGATAGAGGAGCGTACATCGGGAAGGATCGCGGCTTCATGGACATCTCGATAGAAGAACTGCTGCAGCGCACTGTCTCAGCCGGCGCGTCCGACCTCCATCTAAAGGTGGGGGCACCCCCTGTGATTCGGGTTGCGGGGGAATTGAGGCGGCTGCACGGGCTCCAAACCCTTCGTCCGGAGGACACCGAGGCTTTCGGCCAACAAATCTTTACCCAGCGTGCCGTCAAGGAGTTCAAGGAGCGGGGCGACGCCGACTTCGCCTTTGGACGCCCCGAACTCGGCCGCTTCCGGGTTACCGCCTTCCGTCAACGCGGCTCGGTCAGCCTGGTCCTGCGCAGGGTCCCGTCCGAGTCGGCCAGCTTTGAGGAGCTCGGCTTGCCGGTAGTTATACGCCGCCTCGCCAACGAGCAGAAGGGAATGATCCTCGTCACGGGTCCTTCGGGATCGGGTAAGAGCTCGACCATGGCGGCAATAGTCGACCACATCAACAGCACCCGCCCTGTCTCGATCGTGACTGTCGAAGACCCCATCGAGATCCTTCATCCCGACAAGCTCGCCATCGTCGCCCAGCGCGAGGTCGGAGTTGACACTTCCAATTTTGCCGATGCGGTCCATCGCGCCGTTCGTCAGGACGCCGATGTCATCGTGATCTCTCATATCGACGACCACGAGACCGCCAAGGCCGCCATCGGCGCGGCCGAGACCGGACACCTCGTGATCTCCTCGATGCACACCGTCGACCCGGCCGACACCATCGCCCGCCTGGTCGGATACTTTCCCGTGGTCGAACAAGGTATCGTCCGGCGCCAGCTTGCTGCTCACCTGAGAGTGATCCTGAGCCAGAGACTCCTGGAGACCAGCGACGGCGGATCGCGGGTGCTTGCCACCGAACTTCTCACCAACAACGAACGGGTCCGCGAGCGGGTGCTCGATGTGGCTCTGACCGCCTCCATCGATGAGGTGATGAAGGAGTCTGAATTCTTCGGGATGCACACCTTCGATCAGACCCTTCAGAACCTGGTGCTGTCGCGCCGGATCGCGGTCCGCTCCGCCCTCCCCCATGTCCGCAACCCCCACGAGTTGCGGGCCAGAGCCCTGGAAGCCGGGATCGAGGTCTAAGTCTCAAGTCTTGCGTGCCCTTAGGCCAGCGTGACTAATCGGCAAGGCGTGTGCTGATAATCATCCCCGCCGGAGTCGTCCGGGCCAAACCTGTGAACTGCCCAACCCCGTTGGGAAGCACCCTTGCGTCGGTGTTGGAACAACCACCGTCTGCTTCGCTCTGGTAGGTGATGCTGTAGGACTCTCCTCGCCAAGGCCTGCCATCGAGGGTCACTCCGGCTGGGTCCGACCACACCGCCACCACCGAAGGTGCGTCACAGGGGGCAAATATCTCCGACCACACCATCGCCAGCGTCAGTCCCTCGCCCTCCGAACGAAGGCTGCGCACAAGGGTCGTCACGTTGGTCATGAGATCGGTCACCTCGCCCGCCCACCAGCCCGGGTCGGCCGCCCGGATCCGAAGTCGATAACTCTGCTCGGGCACCCACGGATAGTCCCTCGTGTTGACGTTCCCGAGGGTCGACCGGAGCTCCGAGTCGGAGCCCTCGAGTATGGAGCCACTCTTGTCGTAGCCACCCCAATTGACCGCGCCCGATCCGGGATAGGAGGGGTGCCATTGAAGACCCAGGTGCGCCCCGCCGCTGATCCCGGCCGGTCCGGTGAAGCTCGCCTGCAGGGCCCAGAAGTAGAGCTCGGATACCGCTGGTCTCACGGCTATCTGCAGGGTCACCGAGACTTCCGACAGCACCTCGCGGGGCAGCCAGTGCAGATGGAGCGACGACGCCCGGTTGGACGAGGTCGGGTAACCGCGGAGCCGTCTGCCCCTCACAACGACCAGTACCGGCCGACGATCTCCTTCGCCTTTCCGACGCTTCGAAAGGCATCGGCGGGCGAGCGGAACTCGGAACTGGGCTCGGGCGTCTCCCCAACGAGACCACGCAGCGTCGAGGTGACGGATGTGGTGAGGGCAGGCAGGTGATATCCGCCTTCAAGAAAGAGCAGGACCGGCTTGTTGCCATGAACCGCGTTGAGACGGGACGCCATCCAACCGAAGTCATCGGCCTCGAGCCTCAACTCGGCCAGAGGGTCCTCGGAATGAGCGTCGTATCCGGCACTGACCAGAATCCAATCGGCGTCGTACTGGGTGAGAACCGGGTCGATGATTTCGTTCCAGGCGATCCGGTAGGCGTCGCCGGCCGTCCCTGCGGGCACCGGGATGTTGACGGTGGCGCCAAGCCCGGGACCCTCTCCAACCTCTTCGGCCCGACCCTCGTAGGGATAGAACGGGAATTGATGGGTGCTGATGTAGAGCACCCTCGGATCCCTGTAGAACATGGCCTGGGTGCCGTTGCCGTGATGGACGTCCCAGTCGACTATCGCCACCTTCGCTCCCTGCGAGGCCAACAGGGCGGCCGTGACGCCGACATTGTTGATGAGGCAGAACCCCATGGCCCGGTCCGGGGTGGCGTGGTGACCGGGAGGCCTGAGGGCAAGAAACGCGATTCTCACGTCGTCAGAAGCGGACATCTCCGCCACTGCTGCGGGCCCGGCCCCGGCCGCCCGCAACGCCGCCTCCCAACTTGTGGGCCCGACAACGGTGTCGGGGTCGAGGTGTCCACCGCCGGCTTGACAGAACCGCTCGACCGCATCGAGATAGGCAGGAACGTGGACCAGCTCCAGCAGGTCACGGCTCGCCGGCGGAGGGATCAACATCCGGATCGGGAGGCCCGCATCCTGAACGCCATGCTCGACGGCTCGCAACCGTGCGGTTCGCTCCGGGTGATACGGACCGGTCTGATGTTGGCTGAAGCTCGGGTGGGTTACGTAGAGCACCGCTGCATCACGAGAGGCCGGCACCTCCGTACTCTCCCACAGGTGTCATTGCGAGGACGAATAGAACGGCTCCGAATACGGGGCGCCTGGCCGGGTCGGGTGGAGATCACCGCCGGTTGGGCCAAGGCCGTCGTCCGGCCCTGGAACGACGACATCGACGCGGCTTCGCTCCGACTCGAGCGGGGCAGCGCCAGGTTCCTTGATTCCTGCGCACGGGTGGTCGCTGACTGGTCTCCGGAGGTGCTGTCACCCGCAACCCTTCCCTCGACCAGCGCCCTCTGGAAGGAAGCCGGATTTATCGAGACCGATCGTCTGCTTCTGATGGAACATGACCTCCGCCCGGTCGATCCCCCGACCGTTGCCGTTGTTTCGGGTGGGATCGAGCCGATCGAAGAGCTCCACTCAATCGACACCGAGGCATTCACAGCCAGATGGAGGTTGGGGCGGCTCGGTTTGTCCGAAAGCCTCTCGGCCACCACCCGTTCGGTGGTCTTCCGGGTAGTCCAGAGCGGCGCCTGCACGGGTTTCGCCATTGCCGGTGTCGCCCTCGGCGCCGGCTATCTCCAGCGACTGGCGGTTTCACCGGCCCAACGCGGGAATGGGTTCGGATCCGACCTGGTCCGTGCCTCCCTGCGATGGGCAAGGGGACATGGCGCCCATTCGATGCTGGTCAACACCCAGGCGGACAACCTGGCAGCGGCTTCCCTCTATCGGAGGCTCGGTTTCAACGACGTGCCCGGTGGTTTGCTGCTCTTCAAGTACGCGCCGTCGGGAGTGGGGAGTTAATGCCTCCTCCCCTACCGGCCCGGTACCGACTCGAGGTGAGGCTCGGCCGCGATCAAGACATCGAAGAGTGGCTTGCCACCGATCTCAATCTCGACCGGCCGGTCATGATCCGGATTCTGGGCCCCGACGCATCCGACAAACGCCGTCATGAGTTCCTCACCACCGTGCGAGCGGCCGCCGCCGTCATCCACCCGCATCTGGAGCCCATCTATGCCGCCGAAGAGGTCTCGGGCGGTGCCTACGCCGTCTCGGAGTGGAGCGGTGGCCTGACTCTGGAGAGCCGACTGGCAGGCGGCGACACGCTGGACCCTTCGGAATTTGCCGCCAACGCGGCCGGTCTGGCCGGTGCCCTGGCTGCCCTCCACGACGCCGGGCTGGTCCACGGCGCCATCGATTCGGGGTCGGTGATGTACACCGTGGCCCGACCGGCCCGGTTGGGGGGCTTCGGACGGCAGAGGCGCTATCTCACCACACCGGTTGGTGACGTCACCGACCTTGCCGTCGTCCTCGAGCAGGCGCTCACTGGATACGCCCAGGGCGGGCCTCCCCCATCCGAGATGGTCGACGGTCTCCCCCGCGCCGTCGACCAAGCCCTGGCCGAGGCTCGGGTGGGCCAGCTCGATGCCCAGGGTCTGGCCGTCGTTCTGGAGGCCATACCACGCCCCGCTCCGATCGAACCCGAGGACCCCAAGCGCTGGAAGCGGGTCCCATTGTTCGCCGCCGCCCTGATCCTCATCGCCATCGGGCTCATCGCCCTGGGGAGGGTTCTGGCAGGTGATGTGACCGTTCCTGTCATCCCCGGCCCGTCGGCCTCCGCCCCGACCTCGTCGACCACGTCCTCCACGACAACCACCACCGACCCAGGGTCACCGGTACCGGTGCAGATCGTCGCCGCCTCAACCTACGACCCATACGGTGAGGGCGGCGAGAACGACGACTCCGTCGGTCTCGTGATCGATGGCGACCCTTCCACAACCTGGCGCACCGAGAGGTACCGCGACCCGATCGAACTCTTAAAACCGGGGGTCGGGTTGACGGTGGCGGTGGCCGGCACCCCCGGTTCCATCGAATTGTTGGGGGTCAGTTCGGGGGTTGTGTTCCAGATCCTGTGGGCGGAGTCTCGTCCCCCGGAGCCATCGCAGTGGGAGCCGGTAGCCTCGGGTCGCTTCGAAGGAGCCCCTCTGGCGATCCAGCTTCCTCCCCGCGACGGCGGGAACTGGCTGGTTTGGTTCACTTCGCTGGCAGCCCAGTCAGACGGTGATTACTGGACAACCGTCGGAGAGATACGCTTCCCGTGATGACCACCGGCCAGGACGACCCCGCCCTGCTCGCCCGTGTGGTGGAGGGGGACCACGACGCCTTCACCACCCTCATGCGACGACACGAAGATCGGGTCTTCGCCGTCTGCCTCCGAATCATGGGGAACCGAACTGCCGCCCTGGATGCCACCCAGGAGACTTTTCTAACCCTCTACCGCAAGGCCAGCCAGTACCGGGCCACGGCGGCGGTAGGGACCTGGCTGTACCGGATTTCGGTCAACACCTGTTACGACCTGCTGCGCAAGGAACGACGCCGCCCGGCCGAGTCAATGCCCGACTATCTGGACCCGGCCGACCCGGGAGCCGAGGATCAATACTCGTCGGTGGAGCTCCGTCCGTCCGTCGAAGCTGCCCTCGCCACCCTGACCCCCGAGTTCAGGGCAGTTGTGATCATGTCCGACATCGAAGGCATGAGCCTCCCCGACGTGGCCGAAACGCTCGACATTCCGGTCGGGACGGTCAAGTCACGCCTTTTTCGGGCTCGACGCCAGCTCGCAGGCCCTCTCGGGAACCTTTCGGGTGACTCCGAGCATCAAAGCGGTACAGAGCCATGACCATGTCAGAAGAACCACGCCTTCGACCAGGAGATCGGGAGCATTCCCGCCACGATCTCGATCTGGTCGCTGCCTACGCCGGCGACGACCCCGGGATCGACCAGAACCTCGCGGCGGGGCTGGTTGCGGCCTGCTCCGACTGCCGCTCCGAGTTCGACCTCCAGCGAAAGGTCAAGGGCTGGATGGCCAGCGCCCCGGTGGTGAGCCTTGGTGACGAGGAACGATCCTTGCTTCACGACCGGGTCAATCGTGCGGTTGCAAAGCCGGCCGTGGTTTCGATATCCGACCGTCGGCGTAGGCGCCAGCCGGGGCAACTGATATTTCGGATTGGAACCGCCGCCGCCGCTTTAGCAGTGGTGGCAGGCCTTGGCGGGGTGTTTGGCAACATCGGTGGAGACACCGACGCCACTACGGCCTTCGAGTCGCTTTCAACCGAGCTCGCTGCCGGATCGGAAGCGGCCAACGCCGCGGCTCCGACGACAACCGCCGCCGCAATGTACGGCGCCACCACCGCCGAGAGAGCCATGCTGGTGGGTGGTGACCTCGAGGCTGTCAAGAAGGAGGTCGAGGAACTGATCGGTCGGGTGGCTGCCCGCGAAGAGGCCCAGGCCCCTGAAGATACGCAAGCTGACGCAATGATCAGCGTTCCCCCCTGCTCGGATCAGGTCGAGGACCGAGAAGTTCTCCTGTCGGCCGAGTCGGTGCTCGACGGTGAGCCGATCATCGTGTTTGTAGTCTCCGGCGAAGAGGCCACACAAGCCCTGGTGTTCCAAACCGCCGACTGCTCGGTGGTAGACCTGGGCTAATACCCCCGTTTTGGCGCGGACCGCCGACACCAGAAGAGCAAAACCACGCGCCAAAACCGTGGTCCCGGTCCATAATCAAGACAATTAAACTCGACCACCATGGATGACTTTCCGACTCGTTTCGCCGATTTCCTCGAGTCAATCGCGACCCGGATCCGGGCGCTGACGACCGACCGGGTAGCGCGGTGGATCCGGTTGTCCTCATTGGGGCTGGTGGCCCTAACTCTGGGAATGGTGGCGGTCCTCTTTCTGTTGCTGACGGTGTACGGCGCCCTTGCCATTCCGCTCGGCCCCGACGGAGCCTTCGGTGTCCTCGGGGCGGGCGCGCTGGTAGCGGGAATAGTCCTTTGGAGTAAGAGGAGCAAGGTCACGTGACGTCAACCCC
>CAZPIZ010000002.1:13052-14112 GCA_964586615.1 uncultured Acidimicrobiaceae bacterium
GTAGCGGGAATAGTCCTTTGGAGTAAGAGGAGCAAGGTCACGTGACGTCAACCCCATACGAGGGAACCGGCACTGCAGGAAATGGCGATGCGGGTTCCGATCAGCCAGACGTCGAGAACCTGATCATCATCGGGACCGGGCCCGCCGGTCTCACCGCCGCCCTGTACGCCGGGCGCGCCGACCTCAACCCCCTGGTCTTCGAAGGCATCCAGGCCGGTGGTCAGCTGATGATCACTACCGATGTAGAGAATTACCCCGGGTTTCCCGACGGGATCATGGGCCCTGAGCTGATGGATCGTTTCCGAAAGCAGGCAGAGCGGTTCGGAGCGCGTTTGGTAGCCTCGGACGTCACCAGAGTCGACTTCACAACGGATCCAAAGCGGATCTGGGTGGGAGCCGACGAGTACTCGGCCAAGACCGTCATCGTCAGTACCGGAGCCACCGCCAAATGGCTCGGTATCCCGGGTGAGGAAAGGCTGACCGGACGTGGCGTTTCGGCCTGTGCGACCTGCGACGGCTTCTTCTTCCGCGACAAGCAACTAGTGGTAGTCGGTGGTGGCGACTCGGCGATGGAGGAATCTCTGTACCTCACCAAGTTCGCCTCCAAGGTCACGGTCGTTCATCGCCGCGACAAGTTCCGGGCATCGGCAATCATGGCCAACCGGGTTTCCGAGCACCCCAAGATCGAGATCCTCTGGAACACCGGGGTGGCGGAGATCCTCGGCGAGGACAGCGTCACCGGTGTCACCCTGATGGACACGGTCACCGACGAGAAGCGTCATCTCGACACAAACGGAGTGTTCATTGCGATCGGACACCAACCCAATACCGCCATATTCGAGGGGCAACTGACCCTGGACCCCGGCGGATATGTCGTCATGGCCGGCGACGGGACCACTTTCACGGGCGTTCCCGGGGTGTTCGCTGCCGGCGATGTCAGCGATTCCCGATACCGTCAGGCCGTCAGCGCGGCAGGAAGCGGGTGCATGGCGGCGATCGATGCCGAGCGTCAATTGGCCCACCATTGAGGTCAAGGTTCTTTACACCGACCTACTGTTCG
>CAZPIZ010000002.1:14212-33600 GCA_964586615.1 uncultured Acidimicrobiaceae bacterium
TTCTTTACACCGACCTACTGTTCGTGGCGATCGACGGTGTAAAGAACACTTGAGGATCAAGGTCTTTACCACCTACCTACTGTTCGTGGCGATCGACGGTGTAAAGAACACTTGAGGAATGTCCAGAAGCCCCGGGGAGTTGGGATTCTTATGACCATGAGAGGAGCCAGGGATGAGTGAAAACACCATCATCTTGAACGATTCCAATTTCAATGACAAGATCGCCGGGGAGACCCCCGTTCTCGTCGACTTCTGGGCGGAATGGTGCGGACCGTGTCGATTGGTGGCACCCGTTCTCGACGAGATCGCCACCGAATATCAGGGCAAGATCTCGATCGGAAAACTCAACGTGGACGAGAATCCGCGGATTTCGGCCTCATTCGACGTAATGAGTATTCCCACCATGATCCTCTTCAAGGACGGGGTGGAGAAGAAGCGGATCATCGGGGCCCGGCCCAAGCACGCCATTGTCGGTGAGCTTTCCGAGTACCTCAGCTAGCAAGCACTTCGACGATTGGCACCTGCCACGATTGGAGGCGCCGTGCGCCTCTATCGATTGAACGACTCAGGAGAGCCGGTCCGGGACATCCAGGACCGGCTCTTGGCGTTGGGCTACCCGGCCGGCTCCGATCCCCGCGCTGAGTTCGGTGAGGCCACCGATCGGGCGGTGCGCTCCTTCCAACGGGACCGTGGCCTGACCGCCGATGGCGAGGTAGGCCCGGAGACCTGGCGGTACCTCTATGAAGCCGGCTACCGGCTGGGAGATCGCCTTCTGTATCTGAAGCGACCGATGCTGCGCGGCGAGGACGTGGCAGAGCTGCAAAGCCGCCTCAGCCAATTGGGATTCGATCCGGGCAAGGTCGATGGCATCTTCGGCTTCGAGAGCGAGCGAGCCGTGCTCGAGTTTCAACGCAACCGCAGCCTGACCGAAGACGGCACGGCTGGGCCCGAGGTCATCACCGAGCTGCGGCTCCTGGTCCGGGGAGCCATGCGGGCCGGGCGCGAGGCGGTCAGAGAGCGCGAGTGGCTCCGCAGCCTCCCAACAAGCCTGGTCGGCGCCAGAGTGTTCTTCGACCCGGCCTGCCGCTCCCCCGAGGAAGCACAGAGCGCCTGGGCCGCGGCCAGTGCGGCTGCCCTCGCACTACAGGCCCGGGGCGGGCTACCGATGCTGGCCCGTTCCGTCGACACCAGCCTTCCAGAACGGGTTCGGGCCAGCCGGGCCAACCGTCATGGCGCCGGGCTGGTGGTCTCTTTCCAGCTCTGCCGGGGTGAGACCGAAGAGGCCGTGTACTACTACGAAAGCGAGCGCAGCCGATCGGAAGCAGGTGCTCTCCTCGCTATCCGGGTGGCAGAGGCAATCGGTGGCGAGACCCTGGGCAAGGCCACGGCCATCCTCCGCGAAACCCGTGCCCCGGCGGTGATCGTTGCGAGAAAGGAACTCACGGCCGAACTCGGAAGACAGGTGGTCGACGGGCTGGAGGCGTTCTTTACCCAAAGAAGTACCGAGTAACCAGTACTCAGTACCAAGAAGGATCTCGTACTGCCTACTTGGTAACTACCTACCGGCTACTCCTCAGCCCATCAGCCTTCGGTAGATCTTCTCCAGGTCTTCCACCGATGAGTAACCGATGTGAAGGGTGCCGTGGCCGCTTCGGAACTCGACCTTGACCTTGGAGCCGAGGCGATCCGCCAACCGGTGCTCGAGTTCGATGATCTCGGCCGGTCTTATCTCCCGCACACGGGGGCGGCCTCCCCTGGCTGGTTCCTCGCCGCGGCGTAGCCTCACCGCCTCCTCGATCTGTCGGACGCTCCACCCTTCGGCCACTGCCCGCTTCGCTATATATTCTGCGAATGCCCTGTCCTCGAGGGCTGCCAGGGCTCGGGCATGACCGGCTGACAACTCCCCCCGTTCGACCATTCCCTGAATGGAGGCCGGCAAACCCAGCAGCCGCAGCGTATTGCTGACGGCCGCTCTGCTCTTACCAACCCGCCTGCCGACCTCGTCATGAGTCATGCCAAAATCTTCCAGGAGCTGCTGGTATGCCGCCGCCTCCTCAAGAGGGGTCAAATCGGATCGTTGCAGGTTCTCGACCAGGGCTTCGGTCAACGAGGCGGCATCGTCCCCTGAACGGATCACCGCCGGAATCTCGGAGAGGCCGGCACGCCGGGCCGCCCTCCAGCGCCGCTCCCCTGCCACCAGAACGTAACCGCCATCGGGATTGCGCCGGAGCACCACCGGCTGGAGAACTCCCACCGTCCCAATCGAGTCGGCTAGCGAGGCCATTGCCTCTTCGTCAAAACTCGTACGAGGCTGCTGGGGGTTGGGACTGATCTCATCAAGGTTGACGTGGGCGAACCCCGATTCACCCGGTCCGGCCGCAGGGATCAGCGATTCCAGACCCCGGCCCAGGCCCCGCTTGGCAACACCAGTCTTGGCCGTTGCGCTCCGTGTTGTCATTTTCCCTCCTCAATCAAGATGATGGCGGCGCCGGAACTCACGTCCTAGTTCTCGATAGGCGATGGCGCCGCGTGTCATGGGATCGAACGCCTCGATCGGCTCGCCGTAGGAAGGCGCCTCTGAGATCCGGACCGAGCGAGGTATCACGGTTCGATATGTGTCCTCGGCGAAGTGCTTTCGCACCTGGTTGGCGACGTCTCTTGAAAGGTTGGTTCGGGCGTCATACATCGTGAGGATCACGCCTTCCACCTTCAGGGCGGGATTGAGCTGTCGTTTGACCAGGTCGACGTTCTTGAGAAGCTGGCTGAGACCCTCGAGGGCGTAGTACTCGCACTGGATCGGAATCAGGACTTCGTTCGCAGCCGTGAGGGCATTGACGGTCAGCAAACCCAACGAGGGTGGACAGTCGATGAAGATCACCCGATAGTCGGCGGCGATCGTTGCCAGCGCAGCCTTGAGGCGGCCTTCGCGCGAGAAGGCCGGGACCAATTCGATCTCGGCGCCGGCCAGATCTATGGTGGCCGGCACCACAAAGAGGTTCTTTACCGATGTAGGTTCGATAGCGTCCTCAACCGGTATATCCTTTAATAGAACGTCATATACCGAGTGGATGATGGCGCTGCGGTCCACTCCGAGCCCGGAGGTGGCGTTGCCCTGGGGGTCGAGGTCGACGATCAGGACCCTCTGACCCTGAAAGGCAAGGGCGGCGGCGAGATTGATGGCGGTGGTCGATTTACCGACTCCGCCCTTCTGGTTGGCCAAGGCAACGATGGTGGCGGGAGGGGAGTCAAATTGAGTGGTCACGAAGCCCGCATCATAAGGAGTCTCGGGGCGTGATCAAGGATTCCGACCGGAACCCGCAACTCCTCGTAGCCAGGCACCGGGATTCCCGACCCGCTGACCACCGCCAACCCGCCGGGAGACAGGATCCTCCGAAGGTGAGGAAGGAGTTCCCCTGCTGGAATCGCAGCCCGACTCACCACGGCTTCCACCGAGCCGGCGAGAGCTCCGATATCGGCGGCCCGCGTGTCAACCGCCACCCCAATCACCCGGGCCGCTCTGCGGGCCAGGTCGATCCTACGAGAGGACCGGTCGACGAGGGTGATCCGGCACTCCGGCCACACGATGGCCAGGACCAGACCAGGCAAGCCGATCCCGGCTCCCAGGTCCCAGCACCTCCCCGGGGGCGCGTCCCATGCCCCCGCGTACACAATCGAGCCCGCCAGATGGCGATCGTGAATCCTGGCGGCCTCAGCCGGACCAATGCCGCCGGCGGCTATAGCTTCGGTGTCGAGCCAAGCCGCCAGATCGGCAAGGCGGCTGGCTTGATCTTGACTCAAATCGAGACCGGCAAATGCTAGGGCGGCCTCAATGGCGGGATTCACGTGAAACTTGAGGGTTTCAATCCTCGTCGTCGGGATCGGCACTCGTATCGGTTGTTGCGATCACGACATACCGACGGGGAGGCTCACCTTCAGAATAGGACCGGACGCCCTCGCGATCGGCAACTGAGTCGTGGATGACCTTGCGATCGGCCGCGCTCATGGCTTCAAGCATGATCTCGCCGCCCTCACCCAGCAACTGGTCGATCAACTGAGCGGCGTAAATGCTGAGAGCCTGGCGGCGCCGCTCCGCATAACCGGCGATGTCGATCCGAACCCGGGCCGTGTCGTCGACTTGGCGGTGAAGGACCGTCTTGGTGATCTCGTGGATCGCTTCCATTACTGAGCCACGGGGGCCGACCAGAGCCTCGGTCTGCTCGCCATCGATGGTCACAATGATCACTTCGTCCTCGACGGAGACGTTTACCTGGCCATCGAGGCCAAAGGAAGCGACCAGGCCGTTGAGAAACTCCTCAACCATTGGAGCCTGCTCGTGCGGATTGGCTGTGCTCACCCTTGCCTCTCTCTCTCGTGGTGGCCCGGCGGAACGACTCTGATTGTCGCGGTTCTCTCGATCGCGGTATCGGTCATTTCCGGAACGACTTCTCGGGGCTCGGTTTCCGCCGTCGTCCCCGTTTGAACGTGGCGGTCTAGCCGGACGCTGCCCCTGCCCCTGCCCCTGCCCCTGCTGGGGTCTGGCCTGGGAGCGTCCACGGTTTCCCTGGCCGGCACCTCCGGACCTGGACCCCTCGGATCTGGCGCCCTGGGATCTCGAGCCCTGGGACTGGCCGGAGGGGCGCCGTTCGTCCGAGCCCTCGCCGCGCCCACGCCGGCGATTGCGGTTTCTTCCCTGCGGACGGGGCTTCACGCGGACAATCGCGTCCTTGCCGCCCATTCCCAGAAAGCCTCTTTCGGGCTCTTGTATAACCTCGACCTCCACGCCTTCTCGATCGGAGATGGCCAATTCCTGCATCGCCGCGGTAACGGCCACGTCGACCGTCTTCCCTCGGACCTCTACCCACTCGACCACGGTTTCACTTCCTCTTGCGACGGCGGCGCCGGTCGACAGAACCAGGCTGGGTTCTGGCCGGCTTCTTCTCTTCGTCCGATTGCTGCTTGTCAGATCGAGAGCTTGACCCCTCCACAACCACGGGCATCTGCGGACGCCCGTCGATTCGGAAGATCACGACCTGCTGTAGCAACCGGAAACTATTACCAGTCATCCAGTAGAGGACCAGACCGGCCGGGAAGTTGTAGGAAACGAAGCCGATGAACAACGGCATGATCTTGGTAATGGCCTGGGTGGCGGCGGCCTGAGGATTCTCAGGACGAATCTGACCGGCGGTGGCGTGCCACTGTTGGACGTATTGGCTGGCGACCATGATGGCGAGCATCAACAGATAGGGGATCGCGGTCCCGATTCCCTCGGCAACTGCCTCCGAAACCTTCGTCCCTAGGTTCATGCCGAGAAAGGTCTGACCTGCATCGATGGCGCTCCTCAGGGCCGAGCCGACGGGGATGTGGACAGAAGGAGTGGCCGGTTGCCCTTCGTTTTGGGTGACGGACAGAACCCGGAAGAGAGCAAACCAAATTGGCATCTGCACGATCAGCGGCAGCAGGCATCCGCCCGGGGTGGCGCCCGCCGCCCGCTGGACCCGCATCAGCTCCTTTTGCATCTCCTCGGGTTTTTCCTTCAGTTCCTTCTGAATCCGTCGGACCTCAGGTTGGATGGACTGGAAGGCTCTGGTGGAGCGGGTTTGTTTGAGGGTCAGCGGGAAGAGCAGGAGGTTGACGCTGATCGTGAGCAGGATGATGGCCAGCCCATAGGAAGGGACCAGGTCGTAGAAAAAGGCCAGGGCGCCACCCAGAATGTCCTGAAGACCGCTGAACAATTGGCCCATCAGCGGGCCCTCCAGCTTTCGGGCACGGGATCGAAACCACCCGGATGCAAAGGATGGCACCGGGCGATGCGCTTAACCCCCAGCCAGGAACCTCGAAGAACGCCGAATCGGCCGATCGAGTCGGCCGCATATTGGGAACAGCTCGGTTGGAAGCGGCAGCTCGGGCTCAGGTTGGGGCTTACCAGTTTTTGGTAGGTCTTGATGAGCAGGACGGCAGTTCGAGCCGGGACACGAGCCAATTGGGAAAGGATCCTTTTCAAACCCGCCCCCGATCGGACCCGGCTCCGGATGCTTCCAAGATCCACGACACGAGGGTCGTAAACGGCACCGTGGGTACGGTCTGTCCGGCAATCACAACGAAGTCATAGCCCGCGGGTAGGCCGGCCTCCCGTATGGCCTCCCGGAGCCTTCTCTTTGCTCGATTACGAACCACTGCGCTTCCTATTCGTCGTCCGGTAACCAGCCCGAACCGGACATTTCCTGGCTGCCCCACGGCCCGAACAATCACCAAGTCACCCGCCCGGCGGCGCCGACCCGTCGCCAGGACGGCGCGGAAACTGGCAGCGGAGCGGAGCGAAACGGGCTTAGGCGGCGAGACGCTTGCGGCCTTTTGCACGCCGTGACTTGAGGATGGCGCGTCCGGCACGAGTCGTCATGCGGTGGCGGAAACCGTGCTTGCGTTTCCGCCGCCTTACCTTTGGTTGGAAAGTTCTCTTCATGGTGAAACCCCAAAAGACTGATCGGATCTGAGAGTGTTAGGACCTGGAAAGGCGGAAAGGGTGGACCCCGGAAGGTTATTGCGGGTGGGGGAGAAGGTCAAAGGCCAAACCTCTTCGCGAAAAAAACCCTATACGGTCCGAGGACCGGTTTGCGGGAGGCGGGTTCTTCCAACCTGGGGAAAACGCCGATTGCGCCTGGGGATCCGACCCCAGGACACCGACCTCAAAGGTGGTTTCCGCGCTCTTGACGCACCCGGATGACCTATCCATACTCGCCACCCGCTGGAGAGCGATTTCGGGCGACTTCCCCCTGTGTACTTCGGTCGAGCGCGCTCCAGCGACGTTTTTGGAGGGAGATCTGCGCCTGGTTTCCAGGGCTATCCACAGATGTGGATGTGGCTGTGGAAACCTTTGTTGGGGTAGATCGCGGACCGTGGAGGCTGGGTCGGTGCATGGTGTTTCGCCTTTTGATGGATGGCCGGATCGTTGGAGTGAGTTTCAGAGGACTCTGAGAGGCTCTGTCTCGACTGCCAATTGGCAAAAATGGCTCTCCCGACTCGAACCTGACGTTGGTCCGGATCGAGTGACGTTGATCGCCCCAAACGATTTTCATCTGCAATGGGTGCAGGACAAACACGCCTCATTGATAGAGCACGCCTTCAAACAGAGTTTCGGTGATGCCATCGAATTGCGGTACCTGAGCGCCAACGAACCGCTCGAGGCACCACCCCTCCCGCTGATCGAACATCGACCGGCGCTTGTGGAAAACGAACACTCGGCCACTCTCGTGGGGCGATACCGGTTCGAGAACTTCGTCGTGGGAAGTTCCAACCGTTTCGCCTGGGCGGCGGCGATGGCCGTCACCGAGCAACCGGGGACCCATTACAACCCGTTGTTCATCTACGGACCGGCTGGTTTGGGCAAAACCCACCTCCTCCACGCCGTGGGGCATCTCGCCCTTGAGCTCTATCCCGGGTTGGCGGTCCGCTATATCACCTCCGAGCGTTTCCTGAATGACTTCATCGACTCGATCAGGCGCAAACGGGTCGACGATTTCAAGCACCGCTATCGGTCCACCGACGTCCTGCTGCTCGACGACGTCCAGTTCTTCGAAGGCAAAGAGCAGATCCTCGAGGAGTTCTTCCACACCTTTAACAGCCTCTATGAGTCCGGCAAGCAAATGGTGATCAGTTCCGATCGCCATCCTCGCAACCTCTCGACCCTGGAAGATCGCCTCCGGAGCCGGTTCGAGTGGGGCCTTCTGACCGATATCCAACCGCCCGACGTCGAGACCCGTCTGGCGATTCTCAAGCGCAACGCCGAGTTTGCACCCCGGCCGGTGCCGAGGGACGTGCTCGAGTTCATCGCTGGCCTCGTCGCCGACAACATCCGCGAGCTGGAAGGCGCTTTGACCCGGGTGACGGCCTTTGCGGCTCTGACCCACCGCCATATCGATCTGGTGATGGCTCAGGAGGTTCTCGGGGACCTGCTCCCAAACCAGGATGGAAAGGCTCTGGCGGCCGAGGACATCATCCGAGCGACCGCCGAATCCTTTGGCTTCTCGGTCGGTGAGGTCGAAGGGCCCAGTCGACGCCAGCCCCTCGTGTTGTGCCGTCAGGTGGCGATGTACCTGTGCCGTGAACTCACGAACCTTTCGCTACCCAAGATCGGCCAACACTTCGGTGGACGCGACCACACCACCGTGATCCACTCCGTCGAAAAGGTCAAGCGGATCATCCGCAGCGATCGCACGGTCTTTGATCGAGTCCACAGCCTTTCACAGCAGCTGAGGAAATCTTGATGGTTATCAACCATGCCAAACCAGAGAACCACACACCGGTGGATAACCGCGACAATGTCAACACCCCGTTGGGGACGGGATCACCCAACGTTTACCGTGGGTTTTCTTAGGTCTCCACATGTCCACACTGCCTACTACTACAACTCTTACTTATTTAATAAGAAGCTATAGATCTAGAAGGGACGCTTCGTTGTGAGAATCCGAGCCGAGCGCGACGACCTCGCCGATTTGTTCTCGCGGGCCAACCGGGCCGTTGCGAGCAGATCGGCGCTTCCTGTGCTTCAGGGGGTGTTGTGTGAAGTCGCGGCTGGCAAGTTGGTAGTAACCGGTACCGACCTGGAGATCACGGTGAGAACCTCCGGACCGGTCGAGATGATGGAGGAAGGCAGGGCCGTAATACCCGGGCGCTTGCTGGCCGAGGCGGTCCGCAAGATGCCGGTCGGGGTGGTCACGATCGGCGTTAGCGACGGCGAGGTCGAGATAGCCGGAAAAGGCCCCCGCTTCACCCTGCGCACGCTCAACCTCGACGACTTCCCGTCTCTCGATGACAAACCGGTGGACGGCGTGGAAGTCGACGGGGACGAACTGACCGCGGCCCTGGCCCAGGTGGTGGTGGCGTCGTCTTCCGATGCAGCTCGTCCGATCCTGACCGGGGTGCTCTTCGAGTCCGGCGAGGAGGGTCTTCGACTGGTTGCGACCGACTCGTATCGGCTAGCGGTACGCGACCTCCCCGGCATGGGTATCACCGGGCATGGTCTGGTGCCGGCCAGGGGTCTTCGAGAACTCGCCCGCACTATCGGGGCAGCGAAGGTGACGGCCGGTCTGGCCGACCGGGAAGCGGTGTTCTCTTCTGACAAGGGATCCCTTCGGATCAGACTGATCGAAGGTGCCTTTCCGAAGTATCGCTCGCTGCTCCCCGAGACCTACCCGAGCCAGGTAATCATGGAGAAAGAGGCCGTGCTCGAGGCCCTGGACCGGGTGGCGCTGGTTGCCGAGGATCACATACCGGTCCGGCTCAAGATCGGCGAAGGGGGAGTGGAGGTCAACGTCACTCGCCAGGATGTCGGCGCTGAGGTAGAGCATCTCCCCGGTGAGTTCTCCGGCTCCGAGGAGATCCTGATCGCCTTCAACCCCCGGTATCTGGCCGACGGGGTGGCAGCGATCGCCGGTGACAAGATCCGCATGAGGTTGATCGACGGTCTGAAACCGAGTGTGCTCGACAACGGCGACGGAGGTTTCCTCTACCTCCTGATGCCGGTCAGGATTTAGTCGCAAGCCTTAAGTCCCAAGCCCCAAGCAAGAGCGGGGTAGAAAGGGGATCTACTTGTGGCTTGAGGCTTGGTTGTGACTCTCACCTGGATCGCACTGAACTCATTTCGGTCCTATGACGACCTTCTCTGGAGCCCGGATCCGGGCATCAATATCCTGGTAGGCAACAACGGAGCCGGTAAGACCAACGTGCTTGAGGCGGTTGCTTACCTGGCCAGCCTGAGGTCCCTTCGAGGGGCGCCGGACGAAGCGCTCGTTGCCGAGTCGGCCTCCTCGGGAGTGGTCAGGGGCGAGGTCACCAAGGGGGAGGGCACCGCCCTCATCGAGGTCGAAATCAAACGTCGCGGCGGGCGCCGGGCCCGGCTCGACGGGAAGAGCCTGCAACGGACCACGGATCTGCTGGGAGTTCTGCGGGTGGTCGCCTTTCTCCCCGAAGACCTCGACCTCGTGAAAGGTGCCCCCTCCGGAAGGCGAGGTCTGCTCGACGACCTCGCCGTGCAGTTATGGCCCGCAGCCCATCACGACCAGGCCGAATACGAGCGGTCGCTTCGGCAGCGCAACGCCTACCTCAAGTCGGGTGAACGAGATCAGACCACCCTGGACGTGTGGGACACCCGACTCGCCCAGGCCGGGGCCCGGCTCATGGCAAGACGGGCCCGGGCGGCGGCAGCCTTGACGGCGTCGGTGGCGGGGATCTACTCGCGGGTGGCAGTCCGTGATTCCAGGGTCTCGATCGAATACGAATCAGATTGGGGCGGGTCGCTCGATCCGTCGACTCCGCCCAGCGATTGGACGGCCGCCCTCAGCGCGGCGCTGGCGGCTCGCCGCCGGGTCGACCTGGAACTGCGGCTCACCGGCGCCGGGCCACATCGTGACGATCCGGTGCTCTTTCTGGATGGTCGCCCGGCCCGCCATCGGTCGAGCCAGGGAGAGCAACGGACCATGGCATTGGCCCTTCGCATCGCAACCCACCGGGCGATTGCCGACCATGTCGGTGTCGATCCTCTGCTCCTGCTGGACGATGTCTTCTCCGAGTTGGATCCGTCCCGGGCCGAAGCCCTGACCGCGGCCCTACCCAATGCTCAGACCATGATCACGACCACCCGTCCCGAAGAGGTCCCCCTTGAAGGCAAAGTGTGGCAAGTGGAACCAGGACTTGTGAGATGAGGAACGTGGTGCCCGGTGCTGGTGAGTAAGAATCAACGAATGAGAGGCGAGTTCTCGTCCACGGTGTCCCGAGATCAAATTCGGTCATTGGCGCCCGCCCTGTACAAAATTCGGTCGCACAGTCCCGGTGCTCGGTTGTGTATGAGCAAATTACGTTTCTGGCGGGCGCCAATGACCAAAAATGGCGTCGAGCCGACAATTGCCGTTTGCGCGGTTCCTTCGTTGATTCTTCCGACCCCAGGACCACGGGCTTCCTATGCCCCAGCCTGAGCCACTCGAATCCTTGCTCGAGTCCCTCCTGGCCAAGCTCGGGCTACCGGCGCCATCGGTCAGCAAATCGCTGGATGAGGGGTGGGACGAAATAGCCGGAGCACCCTGGTCGGGACAGACCAGGCCCCTGTTCATACGCGAGGGAGAGTTGGTGGTGGAGGCGGTGTCACCTGCCCTGGTGGGCATGCTCAGGTACGCCGTCGGGGACCTGATGAAGCGCCTCGACGGGCACCTGGGAGAGGGCGTTGTCGAGACCGTTCGGGTCGTCAGTCCGGCCCGTCGCTGAAGTCTTCCCGGTCACCCGAAAAAGGCCTATGAATATTGGACGTTTTAGCCACAGCAGGAGGCTCTGGATTGGCCAATTCCGTCCCTGGTTGAGCTATAATTACACATATGCAATCGGTGGCCCGGCAAGGCCCGTTCGGGGGGCCCCGATTCCCAGGAATTCCGTCCCTAGATCTCCCCGGAGGAGACGTTGAGCACTAACGCAAACACGTCCTATGACGCACGCGACATCACCGTCCTCGAGGGTCTCGAGGCGGTGCGGAAGCGGCCCGGCATGTACATCGGTACGACCGGGCCGCGCGGTCTTCACCACCTTGTCTGGGAGGTCGTCGACAACGCCGTCGACGAGGCGATGGCCGGGTTCGCCACTCGCACCGAGGTCACCCTCATGGCCGATGGGGGTGTGCGTGTAGTCGATAACGGGCGCGGTATCCCTGTCGATCATCACCCAAAGACCAAGCAGTCGGCACTTACCACCGTGCTGGCCACCCTCCACGCCGGTGGCAAGTTCGAGCAGGGCGCCTATACCGTCTCCGGTGGGCTTCACGGCGTCGGTGTTTCCGTGGTCAACGCCCTTTCGGGGCGCCTCGATGCCGAGGTACGGCGTGACGGTTTCGTCTGGACTCAGAGCTTTGAACGCGGCAAGCCGCAAAGCAAGGTCGAGAGAACCAAGCCATGGAAGAAGAGCACCGGCACCACCATCAGCTTCTGGCCGGATCCCCAGATCTTCACCGAAACGACCGAGTTCGACTACGACACCATCGCCTCCCGTTTGCGGGAGATGGGCTATCTCAACCGCGGGCTCGAGATCGTCCTCCTCGATGAGCGAACCGATCCTCACCGCACCGAGACGTTCCTCTTCCGCGGTGGCCTGCTCGATTTCGTAAAGCATCTCAACAACAACCGCGAGCCGATCCACCCTCACATCATCGAGATTGTCGATCACGCCGACGAGGCCGAACTCGAGTTGGCTATGCAGTGGACCACTTCCTATACCGAGTCGGTTCTCTCATTCGCCAACAACATCAACACCCATGAGGGTGGGACCCACGAGGAGGGCTTCCGTAAAGCGTTGACCAACGCCATCAACACCTTCGCCCGGACCAAGGGGTTGTTGAAGGAGAAGGACGAGAACCTGACCGGTGAGGACATTCGGGAGGGGCTCACCGCCGTCCTGTCGGTCAGAGTCCGCAACCCCCAGTTCGAAGGTCAAACCAAGACCAAGCTGGGCAACACCGAGATCCGTTCCTACGTCGAGAAGGCACTCAACCGTTACCTGCCGGAATGGCTGGAGCGATACGCGGCCGAGGGTCGCAAGATCGTCGACAAGAGCATCAACTCCGCCAAAGCCCGCGAGGCGGCCCGCAAGGCCCGCGATCTGACCAGACGCAAGTCCGGACTCGAATCGGGCGGGCTCCCCGACAAATTGGCGGACTGCTCGTCGCGCAATCCCGAAGAGGCGGAGCTCTTCATCGTCGAAGGTAAGTCGGCGGCCGGCCCCGCCAAGCAGGGTCGCAACTCCCATACCCAGGCGGTCCTTCCGATCAGAGGAAAGATCCTCAACGTCGAGAAGGCCCGGCTGGCCAAGGCCCTGCAAAACACCGAGATCCTCGATCTGATCAACGCCGTCGGCACAGGAATCGGTGCGGAGTTCGACATCGACAAGGCCAGGTATCACAAGGTGATCCTGCTGGCCGACGCCGATGTCGACGGTTCTCACATCCGGACCTTGCTTCTCACGTTCTTCTTCCGTCACATGCGCGGCTTGATCGAGACCGGCTACGTGTATCTGGCCCAGCCGCCCCTTTACCGGGTCAAGGTCGGTGCCAAGGTCCACTACCTCAAGGACGACGCGGCGCTGACGGAGTTCAAGAAGGATCATCCCAAGGTGAGGCCGGCCCGCTTCAAGGGTTTGGGCGAGATGGACGCCGAAGAGCTGCGGGTCACAACGATGGATCCTGAGACCCGCACCCTGCTCAAGGTAGAGGTCGACGACCTCGCCATGGCGGACGAGATCTTCACGATATTGATGGGCGACGACGTGGCCGATCGCAAGTCGTTCATCCAGCACAAGGCCAAAGACATCCGCTTCCTGGACATCTGACATGACCGATCGAACCACACCAACAAACGACGACAACGGCTCCATTGGAACAATCGACATCCGCGATGAGATGGAGCAGTCCTTCGTCGACTATGCGATGTCGGTCATCGTGTCGCGGGCCCTCCCCGACGTCCGTGACGGACTCAAGCCGGTCCAGCGACGGATCATCTACTCGATGTTCGAGAACAACATCGGGCCCACCACTCCCCACCGTAAGTGCGCCAAGGTGGTCGGTGAGGTCATGGGTAACTATCACCCCCATGGCGACTCGGCCATCTACGACGCCCTGGTGAGGATGGCCCAGGACTTCTCTCTGCGGCATCTCCTTATCGATCCCCAGGGAAACTTCGGGACCATCGACGACCCGCCCGGAGCCTCTCGCTACACCGAGGCCCGGCTTACCCACCTCTCGATGCGCTTGCTCGAGGGGATCAGGGAAAACACCGTCGACTTTGTCGAAAACTACTCGGGCGAGACCGAGGAGCCGACGGTGCTCCCGGCGCGGTTTCCCAACCTGCTCGTCAACGGGAGCCAGGGCATTGCCGTGGGCATGGCCACCAACATCCCCTCCCACAACCTGGGCGAGGTGATCGACGCGGCATTGCATGCCCTCGAAAATCCCGATGCCGGCTCGGAAGAACTGATGAGTTTCGTCAAGGGCCCGGACTTTCCAACCGGTGGCTATCTGGTCGGAACCACCGGCCTTCGCGAGGCCCTGGCCTCGGGTCGTGGCTCGGTGAAGATGCGGGCCGTGGCCGATGTCGCCGAGATCCGCAAAGGGCGGA
This sequence comes from uncultured Acidimicrobiaceae bacterium, assembly GCA_964586615.1. Taxonomy (GTDB): domain Bacteria; phylum Actinomycetota; class Acidimicrobiia; order Spongiisociales; family ZC4RG35; genus DATEEG01. The sequence goes on from CAZPIZ010000002.1 coordinate 28,354, forward strand.
CGGCCATCGTGGTGACCGAGATGCCCTATCAGGTGTCGATCGAGCGGGTGATGGAGAAGATTCGGATCCTGGTAGACGACAAGAAACTCGGCGGCATCGCCGACCTTCGCAACGAATCGGACAACCGTCGCGGCATTCGGCTTGTGATCGAGTTGAAGAAGGACGCGGTTCCCCAGGTCGTCCTCAACCAGTTGTACAAGAACACTCCGCTCCAGGAGAGCTTCGGAGTCAACATGGTGGCGCTGGTCGACGGGATTCCTCGCACCCTCAATCTGGCCGACATGATCGGCCACTACCTCGATCATCAGATGGAGGTCATCGAGCGCCGCACCCGCTTCCGTCTGGCCGAAGCCGAGGCCCGGGTTCACATCGTCGAGGGTTTGATCATCGCCGTCGACAACATCGACGAAGTGGTGGCGTTGATCCGGGCCTCCTCGGACACAGCCGATGCCCGCACCCGCTTGATGGAGCGTTTCGAGCTGTCCGAGATTCAGGCCAATGCCATCCTCGACATGCCCCTGCGGCGGCTGACAGCCCTCGAGGTCAACAAGCTGCGGGAGGAGTTGGCCGAGCTCCAAAAGCTGATCGCCGAACTGAAAACGATCCTGGCCGATCCGGCCCGCCGTCGCACGATCATCCGTGAGGAGCTCACCGAGATCAAGGAGAAGTTCGCCACCCCCCGTCGATCCCAGATCATCCCCGACGAGGGCGAGATGAGCCTCGAGGATCTGATCGCCGACGACGAGCTCATCGTCACGGCGTCTGCCTCCGGGTATGTGAAATCGGTGGCGGCCAACACCTACAAGACCCAGGGCCGGGGCGGCCGGGGAGTGAAGGCGGCCGAGGTCTCGGGGGAGGACGTTGTCACTCACCTGGTCCACACCACCGCCCATGCCTATCTGTTGTTCTTCACCAACAAGGGTCTGGTCCACCGAGCCAAGGCTCACGAGATCCCGCGTCAAGCGCGGACCTCGAAGGGAGTCCTGGCCCAGGCGGTTCTCCCTCTCCAGCCGGAAGAGCGCATCGAGGCCATCATCGACACCCGCAACTATGAGACCTCGCGCTTCCTGGTGATGGTGACGCGGATGGGTACCGCCAAGAAGACGTTCTTCCGTGACTACGACAGCCGCAACCAAACCCTGGTCGCTATCAAGTTGGTCGGCGATGACGAGGTCGTGTCGGTGCGGACCACCACGGGTGAGAACGACATGCTGATCTTCACAGCCAACGGGCAAGGGATCCGTTTCCCCGAGGCCGATCTCCGTCCGATGGGGCGGGCGACGCAGGGGGTGCGAGGCATCAGACTCCGGGCTGGTGACGAGGTTGTCGCCGCCACCTCGTCGGCGGACGGTCCCGAGGTTCTGCTGCTCACTTCGAACGGTTACGGGAAGAGGACTTTCATCGAGCAGTTCCGGGGTCAGGGCCGGGGCGGGATCGGCGTCAAAGCCATCAAGCTGACCAAGGCCCGAGGCCGTTTGATCGGAGCCGTCGGAGTCACCAAGGGAACCGAGGTCTTCCTTATCTCCTCGACCGGGATCGGCATCCGCACTCCCGCCGACAAGATCTCACGTCAGCAGCGGGATTCCACCGGCGTGAAAGTGATGGACGTCGGCGCCGGTTCGCATTTGGCCGCATTCACCGTTGTTCCGCCCGAAGAGGACGAGTGAGTCGGGCTTAACCAGCCCTTTGGGTACAATCGGAGGCACATGACCACGGTCCGGCGCGTTCGCCGAATCATCCGCAAGATCGACCCGTGGACGGTCCTCAAAGTCTCCTCCCTGTTCAATGTGGTGGCGGCTCTGGGAATCGTCCTCGGACTGGTCATGTTCTGGTCGGTTCTGACGGCAGCCGGCATTCCCGACCGCATCACCGAGGTCCTGGTTCGCATCACCCTGCTCGAGGAGGGTGAGAACCCCTTCGCCAACACCGAGCGCTTTCTGCGGGCGGCGGTGTTCGGTTCGATCGTTTGGGCGGTGCTGTCGACCGGTCTGATGACCCTCGGCGCCGTCATGTACAACCTGATCTCCGACGTGGTCGGTGGAGTGGAGATCGTGGTCCTGGAGGAATCGCTTGCACCGGTGGCCGTGCCCTCCAATCCCCCCGCCCCCAGGCGCTGGACCCCGGCTCCGCCCAACGGCGGTGCCAAGTCTGAACCCTCGGTAGTAGCCGACACCCCCACCGAAGAAGTCCCCGCCATCTAGGGGCGGGACCGCTCGGCCGTTAGGCCAAGCGAGGTCTTGGTTCTGTCCCCCGACGAACCTTTCCGAAAGCATGACGGGGGAAAGAACCAAGAGGGGGGTGTGAGAACCCCACCGGCAGCCGAACCCTCTAAACCGACCCGGTACGTCTTGATCGTCACCCGGTGCGTTGCGCCGCCACCAGGCCCATGCCCTCGGCCTTCGCCAGGTACACGTTCGGGACGTCCCAGACCTTGACGATCCCGGCCGGCGGTATCAAGGCAACGCCGGCCGCGAGGCAGATTGCCGTCAAGAAGCGATGGTCGTCCACCACCGCCTGGTCGCCGGTGTCGGACTCGACCACGATGGCTGCCCAGGGGTCCTCAGTCGATGCTGAGAGCACGGGGAGAGGGGACTCGGTCAGAATCGTCCCCCGGGTTCTTCCGACCGGTGGTGGAAAGGTCATCCCCACTCCGCCCAAAGATGGCCCACCCGGATGGGCGATCGCTATCCGTCGCACGTCTGACCCGCCGGCCTCGAGACGCGCCGCGATGGCTAGGGCCGCACCCAGCAACGAAGCTCCGGCCACTGTCGGAACCGGGCTTGAGTCCACCTCGGCGGCTGTAACCGCAGCGGCCCCGGCTCTCTCGGCGATCTCCAACGCCGCCGACGTGTAGCCGACCACAACGTCGAACCCGACCGGGTCGTCGACCCTGGGGTACCTACCGGACTTGGCACTTCCGTACAGCGACACTTCGAGGCCCTCTCCGGCCAGGACATGGGCAACCCGGAGGTCGGCGTCCTCGTCGGCGAGCACCAGCGCCTTCATAAGGCGCTCACGAGTAGGTGACCGGCTCCCACGTGTCGGCGGGTTTGGCTTCCTCCACACGTTTGCGGGCCAGGGCGGCGAAGAAAGCCGCCATGGCGACTATCAAAATCAAGGGGCGCAGCTTCATGGTCGGTAAGTCTACGAGGGCACTCGGGCAACCATCTTCCATCCCCGATAGCGCGGTGATATCATAACGATATTGGTCGAAAGGAGCATGATGTCAGGCGAACGCCTGATCTCGGGTCGGTCGGGTTGGACGATCTTGGTGATCAACGTGGTTCTGGCTTTGGCCGGGGTGGCCGGGTTCGTGGTTGGGATCGTGATCGGAAACGGTTGGTTGATTGCCCTCGGGCTGATCGTTGCTATCACCGCCATCTTCATGGAATTCGGGTTGTTCGTGAACCAGCCAAACCAGTCCAGAGTGGTCACCTTGTTCGGCCGCTATCTCGGGACCGTCCGTGAGAACGGCTTCCGCTGGGTGAATCCGCTCACCCAGCGCAGGGAGGTCTCGCTTCGGATCCGAACGTTCGACTCCGATGTTCTCAAGGTCAACGACGCCGTGGGGAATCCTGTCGAGATCGCGGCCGTCATCAACTGGCAGGTGGTCGATACGGCCCGGGCGGCCTTCGATGTGGAGGACTACCAACACTTCGTGAAGGTGCAGTCAGAGGCAGCAATTAGGCACGTCGCCAGCAAGTACCCCTACGACCACATCGACGATGAAGGTCCGTCGCTTCGCGCCAATGCCGACGACGTCACGGCCACCCTCCAGGCTGAACTCCAGGATCGCCTCAACGAGGCGGGCGTATCGGTGCGCGATTGCCGTCTTCGCCGGCTTGCCTACGCGCCGGAGATCGCCGGTGAGATGCTCCGTCGCCAGCAGGCCGGTGCTGTGATCGCGGCTCGCAAACTGATCGTCAAAGGTGCAGTGAGCATGGTCCAAGATGCCTTGACACAGCTCGCCGCCGAAAACATCGTCGAGTTGGATGAGGAGCGCAAGGCGGCGATGGTGTCCAACCTGATGGTGGTGCTCACCTCCGATCGCAGCGTCCAACCGGTGGTCAATGCCGGGACCCTGTATCCGGGATGATCGATCGCAAGAGCTTCCTCTTGCGTCTCAACCCGAACCTGCATCGGGTATTGGAGCGGTGGGCAGCCGATGACATGAGAAGCCTCAATGCTCAGATCGAGTTTCTGTTGACCAATGCTGCGAAGAGGGCTGGTCGGCTGAACGATGGAGACCTTGTCACGGGAGAGAAGCCGTCCTGAATGAGATCACGTCTTGTTCGAGCCCGATCATCGTCAAGGAGGTGCCGGCCTGACCGAGCGCTCTGGATGCCGGTCTCAGACGTCGGAGACAAAGGGGGCCTCCGAGCTTCATTTGCGGTGCAGCAGTGGCGAGGAGCTCCAAACCGAGTTCCGTTCAACCCGAGCCCACCCTGCTAACAGAGAGGCTGCATGTCGAAGCCTTGGATTTTGCGGGCGGCAGTTCTGGTCGGCGGTTTTGTCGGCTCGATAGCTCGATACCTGGTTCAAAGGGCTGACGGGCCTGCCTTTCCATGGGGAACTCTGACAGCAAATGTCCTCGGCGCATTCCTTCTCGGGGTCCTCACCAGCCGGGTCGGGAGGTCACGAAGCCCTGAACTGATCGCGGCCCTCCTGGGGGTGGGGGCGATTGGGGCATTTACGACCTTTTCGGCTCTCGTTGGGCAGATCGGCGGCATGTCCTCTGCCGACGCTTTGGCCTACGCGTCGGTCAGTGTCCTCCTCGGGTTGCTGGCTGCCGTTTCGGGTATCCGACTCGGAAAAGCCATTCGATGAGGCTCCTCCTGATCGGGCTGCTCGGTGCAGTCGGAGCGCTGGCACGATATGAGCTCTCCAGGACGGTCCATCGCCGAACCAGCCGCAATGACCTGGCGACGATGATCGTCAACATCTCCGGTGCGGTGGCCATCGGGTTCGTGGTCGGGATCGACAGCCGCGCACGAATCGAACCCAACCTTCTGGCCGCGGTCACGATCGGTTTCCTGGGCGGTTTCACGACGTTCTCGACCTGGATGGTTGATGTCATAGTCCTTTCGGAGGAGCATCGTTCGGGAAAGGGCCGCGCCGTTCTCAACCTGGCGGCAACGCTTGGGGGCGGACTCGCCGCGTACCTAGCCGGCCGATTCCTAGGGAGTTGATATAGTCAATATATGCTTACCCATAAACAACAATTCCAAACAATAGACGAATATGTCG
>CAZPIZ010000003.1:0-14223 GCA_964586615.1 uncultured Acidimicrobiaceae bacterium
GCACCGGCCAATCGTCGACGAGCTCGAGGGCTTTCATCGTCCAGAGACCATAACCTCAGGGTGGTATTGACCGGCAGCCAACCGCAGGCCCCATCCCAGCCTGCCTGGTTCAGGGGCTGACTCTTCGACCAGGGGATCTTCGGGAGACTCCGAGATGACGCGAGAGAAGGGTCCAGGTTTCCTTCTCGGCCAGGGTGCGTTTCATGGCCGTCAGTGTCCTCACGAACGTGGACACCGCCAGGTCGGCTTCCATCGGGTTGGGCCTCATGGTGGTCAGGATCTGGGGGGTGGGCCTCAGCACCAGGACATCGCTGCTGGGCCAGACCTCCTTGATCAGGCGGATCTCCCTTTCCAGGGTCCGCCGCCCAACCTTGTCGAACAGGCGCTCATGTGCCCATGCCCCCCGGCGGTCTTCTTCTGCTGCCATGGGCGCGATCACCAGTACCAGATCGAGCTCTCTCGGGTTGCCGAGGACGAGGTCGGCGTGAGTTCCCGACACCACCCCTCCGTCGACATAGTTTCGGCCATCGATTACGCGAGGTCGAAACAAGACTGGAATGGCCGTCGAGGCGGCCACCGCCTCGGCAATTCCGACATCGGGAGCATCGACCGTTCCAAAGGCGGTTCGATGGCGGGCCGCCACGTCGTAGGCCACGACAACAGTGGGAGCCGTTGGCCAACGTTCGGCGGCATCTCCGAGCTCCTCGGCTACCCAAGCCCTGAGGCCGGAGGTGTCGTAAGGCGCTGGTGAGCCCAACAGGAGAGTCAATCCCGGTCGTCTCACCCCCGGCAAGATTCCATGACGGACCCAGGTGCGCACTCGCACTCCCGGCTTGCGGTTGTAAACGCGCTCTTTGATCCGCTGAGCCACCTGTTCGCGATCGTCGGTAGGCAACACAAGCGAGTCGAGATCTAATCGGTCGTGGCGCACCAAGGCGGCGACGAAGGCGCCCGAGGAAGTTCCGACCACGACATCGGCCTGGTTGGGGTTCCACCCCGTGGCCAACTCGATCGCCATGAGAGACGCCATCTCAAAAGCGGCGCCGGTGATTCCACCGCCGCCCAGCACAAGACCGACCGCATTCATGGGTCTTGGGAGCATAGAGGTGGAGCGGTGGAACCTAGGCACCTGTCTCGGCCGGTACTGTCGAACCGGATGCACATCCGTCTTGTTGACCTTCCGGGAGACCTTGAGGCAGTTGGCGCGCTCCTCGGCCGCGTCGAGGCCGCCGACGGGCATCAGCCGATCGGGGAACACAAGTACCTGATGTTGTTCCAGGGCGATCCGGAGCGGGTCGTCGGCCTCGTCCTCGAGACGGACGGACGGCTGGTCTCCTACGTTGCCCTCACACCGAATGCCGAGCCGGGTTGGTGGGGAATGGAGCTCGCCGTCGACCCCGAGCACCGCTCTCCAGAAACCTTCCTCGACCTGTTCAACGCCGGAATAGCGGAGGTGGCCAGGCGGGGAGGAAGCGCGTTAAGGGCCTGGCTCTTCCAGCCTCAACTGGCCGAGGTGGCTCTTCGGGCCGGATTCGAGCCCGAACGCGAGTTGTTGAAGCTAGAGCGGCAACTGCCCGGCGGCTTTCACCGGGATCGACCGGACGCCAACCTGCCCAAAGGGATACACCTGGCATCCTTCGTGTCGGGACACGACGAACAGGCGTGGCTCGAGGTCAACAACGCCGCCTTCGCCGATCATCCTGAGAATGGCCGGTGGACCCTCGAGATTCTCAAGAACCGGATGAGTCAGTCGTGGTTTCGTCCCGATGAGCTGCTCATGGCCTGGGACGGGTCGAATCTGGCTGGTTTCTGCTGGGTGAAACGTGGTGACCGAGGGGGGGAGATCTACGTGGTTGCGGTCGCTCCCAAGAACCAGGGGGCTGGTCTGGGTCGGGCTCTGGTGCTTCAGGGACTTTCGGTCATGGAGGCGAAGCGGGATCGGGTGGCAATCTTGTACGTCGACGCCAACAATCACCGGGCCCTCGGGTTATATCGATCGCTCGGGTTTTACGTCGACCACGTGGATCGGTCGTTTGTCCGGATGCTTGGGTGATCAGCCGAAACGACGCTCGCAGCTTGGGCATCGGGAATCGGACGAGACGGTAGGGCTGTAGCACCACGGACAGGGAAGATCATCTTCTCCCTCGGCGGCAACCCGTCCAGTTCCTCCGCTTGTGATGCGCCGCTGGCCCCGGGCAAGAACGATCAACCCGGATGTAGCGGTCGCTGCCAGCAAAGCCTCCAGCAACAGATCCTCCCTCTTAGGACGGTAAGGAGGCTAAGTGGTGGCTATCCGACAACGTGGGATTTCGCGGTCTGTCACGCCCTGGGACCCGGGGTTGACTCTCTGAATTCGACCGCGTCCGCCATGGACCTGACCAGGGGTGCGAGGTCGTAAAGTCGACCATCCCGCTTCTCGGCGGCTTCGAGCATGATCATCGCCGCGTGATAGGCGATCCACGAGCTCAGGCGTGCGGCAGACACCGCGGCGCCGTAACCCTCGAGGAAAGCGCTCGCCGCCTGATCTCCAAGAAGGTTGGCAAGTTGCCAACTTGCGAGGCTGACATCCCACTCCGGCGGGGCCACCGTTGCCCATTCCCAGTCGATGAGTGTCACCTGTCCGCCGATTTCGTTGACGAGGAACTGCTCGGGAGTAGGACGTGCGTGGGCGGGCTTGGCGGCGCTGGCGGCCGGGGCACCGGACGCGGACGCTTTCTCAAGCAGACCGGCCGGAATGTTGAGGCGGCGGCGGAAACGCTCCAGCCGTTCCAGGGTGGACTGATAGTGGGCCTCGATCTGGACGTTGCCGAGGGTGTTGGCAAGGTTGGTCATCGATGCGCCGGATTCGTGAACTCCTCTGAGCACCCGCCCTGCCGACCTTACGATGTCGAGGTTGCGGGGAAGAGTGGCCAGATCCCAGGTGCCACCGTCGGTCATCTGAATCCAGGCGTTGCCTTCGTCGATGCCACGGTTGAGGATCCTCGGAACACCCCCGACATTCGCCAGGGCCTCGAGGGCATGACGCTCTCGACGCTCTCGAGCCGGGCTCCCGTAGATCTTGGCGATGCTGGTGAAACCGGTTTCCTCACGTAAGCGGAAAACCCTGTTGCCGCCCGCGCTGATGTTTACCGCCGTGGTGTTGGGTGCAATTGAACGGAGCAGCGCATCAAGTTCCATCGGGTGTGGATGCCTCCGAGCTGAGTGTCCTAGTTCGCATGTCCAAGTCTCAGGCAAACGGTGCCCCAAGACCGGCAGAACCGTGACCTGCATAAAATCGAATTCGTCGTCCCTGGGGCCTGGGTAGCCTGTCGGTCCCGCAGGCTAGCTGAAGACTGGATCGTGGAACTGGAGCTTGTTTATCCGGACGGAACCCTCGCCCATCATCCGATGGGCGTAACCGGTTCTGAGGTGGCAGGATCGATCGGTGCCCGTCTGGCCAAAGCCGCTATCGCGGTATCGCTCGATGGCGAGTTGCTCGATCTGAGCCGTCCGTTGAAAAAGAGTGGGCGCTTCGAGGTCATCACCGAGAACTCCGACCGCGGTCGGCACATCACCCGGCATTCGGCGGCCCACGTGCTCGCCCAGGCCGTCCTCGCTCTATTCCCCGGGGCGCATTTCGCGATTGGTCCCCCGATCGAGGACGGGTTCTACTACGACTTTGACATCGGCCGGCCCTTCACATCCGAAGATCTCGAAGCTTTGTCGGCTCGAATGTCCGACATCGTCGCCGAGGATCAACCGTTCGAACGAGAAGCGATTGGAAGGGACCAGGCCCTTGCGTTGTTCGCCGATCAGCCATTCAAGACGGAGATAATCGAGGGAGTCGACCCCGCCGAGGTGCCGGACGGCACCGAAATGACGGTCTACCGAAACCTCGTGTTCGTCGATCTCTGCCGGGGACCCCACCTTCCGTCAACCGGCCGTTTGAAGGCTTTCAAACTATTGCGGACCGCCGGAGCCTATTGGCGTGGAGACGAGAAGCGGCCCCAACTTCAGAGGATCTATGGCACGGCCTGGGAGAGCCAGGCCGCCCTCGACGCGTATGTGACCAGGATGGAAGAGGCTGAGCGCCGCGATCACCGTCGCCTCGGGCCCGAACTCGACCTGTACTCGTTCCCGCGCGATCTGGGAGTGGGGCTGGCGGTGTGGCATCCAAAGGGCGGCATGGTTCGCAAGCTCATAGAGGATCATTCACGCCGGCTCCACGAACGCTTTGGCTTCGGGTTCGTGTTCAGCCCGCATCTGGCCAAGGAAATGCTGTGGCAGACATCGGGTCACCTCGACTTCTACGCCGAGAACATGTACCCCGGGTTGGAGTTGGAGGAGGGAGACCGCTACCGGCTCAAGCCCATGAACTGCCCGTTCCATATCCTCATCTACAAGAGCCGGGGCCGGTCTTACCGGGAGCTGCCTCTTCGGTTTGCCGAGCTGGGTGGGGTCTATCGGAACGAGCGGTCTGGAGTGATCCATGGCCTCTTGCGGGCCCGCGGTTTCACCCAGGACGACTCCCACACGTTCTGCCGGCCCGATCAGATCGACGAAGAGCTTGCTCTCCATCTCGAGTTTGTCCTCACCTGGCTGCGGGACTTCGGTTTCTCGGAGTTCGAGGCCGACCTTTCAACCCGCCCGGAGAAGTCCGTTGGCGAACCTGGCATGTGGGAGGTCGCCGAGACAGCTCTGCAGGCAAGTCTGGAGGCGGCGGGGGTCCCTTTTCGCATCGCCGAGGGCGAGGGCGCTTTCTACGGTCCCAAGATCGACGTCCATGTCAAGGACGCCATCGGTCGCCGTTGGCAGGTCTCCACAATCCAGTTCGATTTCAACCTGCCAGCTCGATTCCAACTCGAGTACGCCACGGCTGACAATCTGTCGGCTCAGCCGATGATGATCCATTGCGCCAAGGCGGGGTCGATCGAGCGTTTTGCCGGCGTCCTCACAGAGCACTACGCCGGCGCCTTCCCGCTCTGGTTGGCGCCGGTCCAGGTGACGGTGATACCCGTCGCCGATCGTCACGATGAATACGCATCGGAAGTAGCAAGGACGCTGAAGGACGACGGTTTGAGAGTCGAGGTCGATCGAAGCGATGACACCGTTGGGGAGAAGATCCGCAGGGCCTTGTCGTCCAAGCATCCGGTCCTTTGTGTGGTCGGCGATAGGGACGTAGAGGCCGGGACCGTCGGCCTACGCCGGTACGGCGAGGACCGCGAGCGACGCGGCGTCCCACTTTCCGAGGTCCTGGCGCAACTGATCGTCGAAGCTCGACCTCCGGGTTCCAGGCCATCCTCACCACCCAATTTCGACAACTCCTGATGGATGGCCCAAATGGATGGAATTGAGATTCCGCGAGAAGTCGCCGAGCAGGAGCACGTTCCCGAGGATCTGGATTCGACCAACATCGGACCGTATCGATTCCCGGATCCGCTCCGGCGTCGAACCGCCGCCGCCATCTATCTCTTCCTCGCCTTTGTCGTGGCGGTGGCCGTACCCAACACGCCGGGGCGATGGGTGGCCGTGGCGCTGGCGGTGGTTCTGGCCGGTTGGCACTGGCTCGCCGCCTGGCCCCTGCGGGTTGAACCGGAGACGGCCCTGGCCAGGGCGGCGATCGACGCCCCCTTCCCGATCGGTCACGCCTCGGCGGCCCTCACCTTCCACGGATGGCGTTCAAGGCCGCGTTGGCATGTGGTGGTCTATGACTCGGGCGAGCCGCCCTCGCAACGGGCCCTGATCGTCCTGGACGCGGTCACGGCCGAACGGGTGGGCGAACCCTTTGTGGAGGACCTGGAAGTAGAGGACCTGGGAAAGGTTTGAGGTTCGAGGTTCGAGGGTCCAACTTCCTACCGTTTCCCGATCGGAACGTACTCCCGCTCGTTCGGACCGGTGTAGATCTGCTGGGGCCGAAATATCCGGGTATCGGCGTCTTCGGCCCCTTCCTTCCACTGCGCCAGCCATCCGGGTAGGCGGCCGAGTGCGAAGAGAACGGTGAACATCTCGGCGGGGAAACCAAGTGCTCTGTAGATGATTCCTGAATAGAAGTCGACGTTCGGGTAGAGCTTGCGCTCAACGAAGTAGTCATCAGACAGAGCAACCTGTTCGAGTTCCATGGCGATCTCGAGGAGGGGATCGTTGATACCAAGCTTGCCAAGGACATCGGCAGCGGCTTGTTTGATGATCCGGGCCCGGGGATCGAAATTCTTGTAGATGCGATGGCCAAAGCCCATCAGCCGGAAAGGGTCGTCCTTGCTCTTGGCCCGATTGACATAGTGCGAGACGTTGCCCTCGCCCCCAGCCATCTGCTCCAGCATCTCCAGTACTTCCTGATTGGCCCCTCCGTGAAGAGGTCCCGAGAGAGCAAGGACCCCGGCCGCCACCGAACTGAAGATGTTGGCCTCACCGGATCCGACCAATCGCACCGCGGTCGCCGAACAGTTTTGGCCGTGATCGGCGTGGAGAATCATCAAGACGTTGAGCGCAGCCGCCACCACCGGATCGGGCTCGTAAGGCTCAGCCGGAACCGAGAAGATCATGTGGAGAAAGTTGGCCGCGTAATCGAGGTCGTTACGGGGATAGACGTAGGGTTGATACGCCCGGTACTTGTACAGCCACGCGATCATCGTTGGCAGCTTCGCCAGCAGCCTTTTCATGGAAATGTCGACGGCCTTGGGGTCCTTAGGGTCGAGGGCATCGGGGTAGTAGGTCGCCAGGGCCGAGGTCGCCGACGCCAGGATCTGCATCGGGTGGGCGCCATGGGGAAAGGCCTCGAAAAGGTGCTTCATGTCCTCGCGGAGCAACGTGTGATAGGTGATGTCGTCTTCGAATCCCGTCAGCTCGGCTCTTTTGGGGAGTGCTCCGTAGATGAGGAGGTAGGCCACCTCGAGAAAGGACGCCTGTTCAGCGAGTTGTTCGATGGGGTACCCCCGGTAGCGCAGAATCCCGACATCGCCGTCGATGTAGGTGACGGCACTCTGGCCCTCGGCAGTGTTGCCAAACCCTCGATCGAGCGTGAAGAGCCCGGTCTCCGTCGCCAATCGGCTGATGTCGAGCCCGGCTTCGTCTTCTGTGCCGGTCACGACCGGTAGCTCGACCTCCCGATCGCCATACCTGAGCACTGCCTCTGCCATCGGGATCCCTTCAGTCGCTTTGCCGTTGGGCGGCTGCGATCACTTTCTGCGTTTCCTGGTGCGGAACTTCGGCGTAGTGGTCGAAACGGATCTCGAAAGTGCCGCGACCACTGGTCATGGAGCGGAGATCTGCGGCGTATCGCTGAATCTCGGACATCGGAATCTCGGCTTCGATCACCCGGCTCGAACTGTCCGAGTCGATTCCCATCACCTTACCCCTCTTGCTGTTGATGTCACCCATGACGTCGCCGGTGTGATCCTCCGGTACGCGGATGGTCAGATGCATCACCGGCTCCAACAAGACTGGATTCAGGTTGGGGGCCGCCGCTCTGAACGACTGGATCCCGGCCATGCGGAAGGACAACTCATCCGAGTCGACGGCGTGGAACTTTCCATCGAAGACCTCGGCGGCGATGTCGATGACCGGATATCCGGCCAGGACCCCGCGTTCCAGCGCCTCCTGGATCCCCCGGTCCACGGCCGGGATGAATGACCGCGGGATCGCTCCACCTTTGACACTGTCTATGTACTCGTAGCCGCTACCGCGCGGGCGAGGCATGAACTTGACGTTGGCAACCGCGAACTGGCCCCGCCCTCCGGTCTGCTTCTTGTGCTTGCCCTCGGCGTCGGCCGTGGCGGTGATGGTCTCCCGATAGGCGATCGAGGGGAGGGCGGTCTCCACGTCCACCCCGAACTTTCTATGGATCCGCGCGATGGTGACGTCGATGTGCGTGTCTCCGAGCCCCGCCAGAACGGTCTCACCGGTCTCGGCCCGTCGATCGACCCGGAGGGTCGGATCCTCCTCGAGAATTTTCTGGAGGGCGGTTGACAGCTTCTCCTCGTCGTGCTGGCTTCGAGGCGAAATCGCCACCTCGGTCACAGGATTGGGGAAGCTGACCGGGACCATCTGTGCCTTCAAGCCCGGAGTCCGCAGCGTTGCCCCGGCGTGGACGTTCTCGGCTTTGGCGACGGCGGCGATGTTCCCGCAGACGACTTCCTTGGTGTCGATGTGCTCCTTGCCCATCAGAAAAAAGAGGTTGTGCATCCGCACGTGGCCTCCCCCCGTGACCTCGAGATCCGCATCCGCCTTGATGGAACCCGAGAAGACCCGGAACATCGAGATGCGGCCCACAAAGGGGTCGCTGACCGTCTTGAAAACGTAGGCGAAGGCCGGTCCATCGGCCTGGATAGGGATCGCCTCACCGGCCACCAGTGGTGGCAGCTTGCGCTCGAGCGGGTTGGGAGCAAAGTCGATCAGGAACTCGCAGAGGGTGTCGACCCCGATCCTGCGGGTCGCCGACCCGACCAGAACCGGGAAGATCTCACCGGCCAGCATCCCTTGATGGACCGTGGTGCGAATCACGTCCGGTGAAGGGATCTCACCTTCGAAGTAGCGTGCCATGAGGTCGTCGTCGGTTTCGACGACGGATTCGATCAGGGCCTCATGGGTGGAAGTCACCAGGTCGACCACCTCCGTGGGCGGCGTCTCGCTGACGGTTCCGACCTTGTCGTCGGGTCCGTAGATGAAGGCTCTGCCCGAGACAACCCGGACCACTCCCCGCAAATCGGCTTCCGATCCGATCGGGACCTGGATCGGGGCAATTTGCTTGCCGAACACTTCCCGCAACTGCGCCAGCACCCGGGAGAAGGAGGAACGCTCCCGATCGAGTTTGGTGATCATTATGGCCCGAGGAATGCCTTCGTCCTCGGCGGCTTTCCAAAGGAGTTCGGTCTGAACCTCGACTCCATCCACGCCTGAAACGACGAAGAGCGCCAGATCGGCTGCACGCAGCGCTGCCCGGGCATCACCTGAGAAGTCGGCGTAGCCGGGAGTGTCAATCAGGTTGATTCGATGGCCCATCCATTCGACGGTGGCTACCGACAAACCTAGGGAGATGTGGCGGTCGTGTTCTTCCGGCTCGAAATCGAGGACCGCCGTCCCTTGTTCCACAGATCCCTGGCGGGTGGTGACCCCGGCGACGAAGAGGAAGGCTTCTGCCAGCGAGGTCTTGCCACTGCCTCCATGACCAACCAGGGCGACGTTGCGGATCTTTTCGGGTACCACACCACCTCCTCCTCAGGGCTTTCGATCATAGTGAGAGAGGTTTGGGCCGGTTTAGTCGGCTACATTGACTCGGCGGTGATCGATCTCCGGGTGCGGCCCCGTGTTCAATGGCTGCTCCAGCCCATCGGTCGGGCGCTGGCCAGTCGTGGTGTTAGCCCACAAATCATGACTCTCCTCGGGTTGCTCATAACCATCCTGGGGGGCGTCCTGATCGGCTTTGGGAGGCTCGGCTGGGGTGCTGGAGTTGCTCTCGTTGGCTCGGCCCTCGACGGGCTCGACGGGTCGGTTGCGAGGGCAGCCGGCACCGATTCCCCTCGGGGTGCCCTTCTCGACGCGGCAGCCGATCGAATCGGAGAAGTCTCTGTTTTCGCAGGATTGGCCGCGGCAGTCGCTCCCGAGGCAAGGGTGGTGACGTTGAGCGTCCTCGCCGTCGGCGGATCCATGCTTGTGCCCTACCTCCGAGCAAAGGCAGAGGCGGCTGGGCTCGACGGTCGGGGCGGGATGATGGGCAGGGCCGAAAGGGTGTTGCTCTTCTCGGCCGGGCTCTTCAGCGGACTAGTCGAACCGATGTTGTGGGTGCTGGTGATTGCGACCTGGGCCACGGTCGGATGGCGATTCTTCCTGACCTACCGTGAATTGAAGTCATGAGTCGCCAATTGAATGATTTGGCTGAATGAGTTTGTTCGAGACGTGAAGGATCTGGCCGGGTATTTGTTGGTCCGCCTCGGGGTCGGGCTGGTTGGGCTGTTGCCCGCTCGCTCCGCCCGCCGGCTGGGTGAGTTGGCCGGGTTGGTCTGGTACGTGTTCGGTGGCGACCGAAAGCGAATGGCGCGCCGCCACATGGAACGGGTACTCGGGTCGAAGGCTGACCTGCGGAGACGGACCCGCCGGGTCTTCCGGTCCTACGGCCGCTATTGGGCCGAGACCTTGTGGGTGCGGCCCCGGAGGATCCCCGAGCTCGATGCCGGCCTCGAAATAGTCGGCCTCGAACACTTGCGCCAGGCGGCGCACGGCGGTATTGGTGCCATCATCGCCTTGCCTCACCTGGGTAACTGGGAGCCGGGCGCATTGTCAGGGCAGCGAGCCGGCATCGAGATTCTGGCGGTGGCCGAGAGGTTGCCGAATCTCCGTCTGACCAACTGGTTCACATCGTTAAGAAAGCAGTTCGGAATCACGATCGTGCTGGCAGGGCGTGGCTCGATGAGGGGTATCGAGGCAGGGATCGCTCGGGGGGCCGCCGTGTGTCTTCTATGCGACCGCGACCTTTCTGGCCGCGGGATCAAGACCGAGTTCTTTGGCGAGAAGACCACCTTGCCTGCCGGCCCGGCAGCCCTGGCTCTCCGAACCGGGGTCCCGTTGTTGCTGGGGGCCAGTTACTTCACGCCCACCGGGCACCGCCTGGTGTTACAGCGACTCGAGCTACCCCCGGAGGCAAACGACGTGGAGTCGGTGACAAGGCTGATAGCGACAGGGCTCGAAGAATTGATCCGCCAGGCCCCGGAGCAGTGGCATCTTCTCCAACCGAATTGGCCGTCCGATCGAGTGGCGACATGAAGGGGATGTGTCTGGATTGGATTTGGGGGTGAGAGTCGGCCTGGTCTGCCCATACGACCTGGAACGGCCCGGGGGAGTGCAGCAGCAAGTCCTCGACCTCGCTCGGCTGCTGGTCGCCGAGGGGGAGGCGGTCACCGTGATCGGGCCAGGGGCCGAAACGGTGGGCGACGCCTCGTACCGGGTGGTTGAGGTGGGACGGGTCCACCCGATCAGAGCGAATGGCTCGGTTGTGCCATTGGCGCTCGGGTTCGACGTTGCTCGTCGGATCAGAAAGGCCGCCTCCGATCTCGACGTCTTGCATGTGCACGAACCTTTGATGCCGGTGATAGGCCCGGCGGCCCTGCGGGCCGGCCGTCCGGTGGTGGCTACCTTTCATGCCCGACCCCCGGCCTGGATTTCACTCGCCTATCGGGTCAGTCCCCGGCGATGGTTCAGAGGGGCGGTCCTGACGGCGGTGAGCGCCGAGGCAGCCCGGGTCCCGGGTTCGTTGGGCTCGGTGGCCATCATCCCAAACGGTCTCGACCTTGCCTCCTATCAAGCGCCGACCGAAAGGTTTCCCGGGAGGGTGGTTTTCCTGGGTCGAGACGAACCTCGCAAGGGTCTGGCGGTGCTGACGGCTGCCTGGCCCCGGGTGCTGGCCGGCCATGGCGATGCAAGCCTTGTGGTGATAGGGGCCGATGGGCCCAGCGATTACACGAACATGAGCGATGACACGAACAAGAGTGATGACACGAACGAGAGTGGTGGTGGAATCGAATTCCGGGGCCGGGTGTCCGAGGGAGAGAAACGGCGCCTGTTGGGCGAGGCATCCATCATGGTTGCGCCCAACCTCGGGGGCGAGAGCTTCGGTTTGGTCCTGGTTGAGGCCATGGCTTCGGGATGTGCCGTCATCGCCTCTGACATCCCGGCCTTCCGGGCGGTGGCCGGTGGAGCGGTCAAACTGGTGAGACCCGGGAGTTCGGTTGATTTGGGCGAAGCGATTTCACGCCTGCTCTCCGATCCTTCCGCAATCGAGGCCCTGAGTCGAGCCGGCCGGAAAAGGGCTGGCGACTTCGATTGGTCGCGGGTGCTCCCTCAGTACCGGGCTTGTTACCAAGCGGCAGTCGAGCGGAAGGGCACCGGGCCCCCTGCCGGTTGAGGGCTTTCAGCCGCCGCGGGTAGAATTCGCTCTCAAGCAAGGAGCAGTTGTGCAACGAGGCACCGATCGGGTAAAGCGTGGTCTGGCGGAGATGCTGAAGGGCGGCGTCATCATGGACGTCGTAACCGCCGAGCATGCCCGGATCGCAGAGGAGGCCGGTGCCGTCGCCGTCATGGCCCTCGAGCGGGTCCCGGCCGACATCCGCAAGGCCGGAGGAGTGGCCAGGATGGCTGACCCCACCAAGGTGGAGGCGATCCAGGCGGCCGTGTCGATCCCGGTCATGGCCAAGTGCCGGATCGGTCATTTCCTCGAGGCGCGGGTGTTGCAGTCCCTCGGTGTCGACTTCATAGACGAGTCGGAGGTTCTTACCCCGGCCGACAACGAGCATCACATCGACAAGTGGGATTTCACGACTCCGTTTGTCTGCGGTGCTCGCAATCTGGGCGAAGCCCTGCGCCGCATCGGTGAAGGCGCCGCCATGATCCGCACCAAGGGGGAGCCGGGCACCGGAAATATCGTGGAGGCCGTCACCCATATGCGCGCCGTCTCCAACGAGATCCGCCGTTTGACCCAGCTCGGTGCAGAACAGCTCATGGCCACGGCCCGCGATCTCGGCGCCCCTTATGAGCTGGTAAAGGAAATCCACGAAACCGGCAAGCTGCCGGTCGTCAATTTCGCAGCCGGTGGGATTGCCACCCCCGCCGATGCCGCTCTGATGATGGCTCTGGGATGTGACGGCATCTTCGTGGGCTCGGGGATCTTCAAGAGCTCCGATCCGGCCGGATTCGCCCGCGCCATCGTCGAGGCGACCACCTTCTGGGCGGATCCGGAAGTGGTGGCCAAGGTCTCGCGAGGCCTCGGAGAGGCGATGCCCGGCATCGAGATCGACAAGATTCCAGCCGGTGAGAAGATGGCGGAGCGGGGCTGGTGACACCATGCCGGCAACCGGGGTCCTTGCGCTTCAAGGAGACTTCCGCGAACACCTGAAGATGCTCCGGGAGGTCGGAACCGACCCGATTCCCGTGCGCACCACTGCCGAACTGGACCAGGTCGAAGCCCTCGTGATTCCAGGTGGCGAGTCGACCACGATTGGAAAGCTCGCCGACCGCTTCGGCCTGATTGATCCGCTCCGGCACCGGATTGGAGCAGGTATGCCGGTCTATGGCACCTGCGCCGGCTTGATCTTGCTCTCGGCTGCGGTAACCGAGGGTGAGCAACACCTGCTCGGTGTCCTCGATGCGGTTGTCCAGCGAAATGCCTTCGGACGGCAGAATGAGTCCTTCGAAGAGGATCTGGCGATCACCGGCCTCGACACCCCTTTTCGTGCCGTCTTCATCAGGGCACCATGGGTCGCGAAGCTGGGCGAGGAAGTCGAGGTCCTGGCTACGATTGACTCGCATCCGGTGATGGTGCGTCAGGGCTCGATTCTGGCAACCTCGTTTCACCCCGAGCTGACCGACGACCCCCGGATTCACCGCATGTTGGTCGAGCTGATCTAGAGAGAATTTATGTCCGGACACTCCAAATGGGCGACTATCAAGCGCAAGAAGGCCGCCACCGACTCCAAGCGCGGGAAGCTCTTTGCGAAGTTGATCCGTGCGATCGAAGTGGCGGCCCGCCAGGGAGGCGGCGACGTTAACGCTAATGCCACCCTGGCTGCCGCAGTCGCCAAGGCCAGAGCGAGCGCGGTGCCCTTGGACAACATTGACCGGGCGCTCCAACGGGCCACCGGCGAAGCCGATACGGCCAACTACGACGAGGTTTGGTACGAGGGTTATGCGGCCGGGGGAGTGGGAGTGATGGTGCAGGCACTCACCGACAACCGCAACCGGGCCGCGTCCGAGGTCCGCGCAACCTTCACCCGCAATCACGGCAACCTGGGCGAGCCGGGTTCGGTCGGATACCTGTTCGAGAAGAAGGGCTACATCGAGGTCGTCGGTTCTGAGGACGAGGTTTTGATGGCCGCATTGGACGCCGGAGCCGAAGACGTGCGTGATACGGGAGAGGGGATCGAGGTCATCACCTCGCCTACCGACCTCTTCACCGTTCAGCGTGCGCTGGTGGCCAGCGGATTGACGGTCACGACCACAGAGCTGACCCAGATGCCCCGCTCGACCGTCGCCGTCGATGCGGGTACGGCCGGAAAGGTGCTGCGCCTGGTTGACGCCCTGGAAGATCTCGAGGACGTGCAGGCGGTGTACGCCAACTACGAGGTACCCGACGAAGTGATGGCGGCCCTGGCCGCTGAGTGAGGGAACGCCGGGCCAAACTCAAACGCCGGATCTGTCAGAGCCGCCGGTTAACCTCCGTACACATGTTCGTATTGGGGATTGATCCCGGTCTGACCGTCA
>CAZPIZ010000003.1:14323-28054 GCA_964586615.1 uncultured Acidimicrobiaceae bacterium
CGGTTAACCTCCGTACACATGTTCGTATTGGGGATTGATCCCGGTCTGACCGTCACCGGATACGGGTTGGTTCGCCGGACTCGCACCGTGGAAGCCGTTGCCGCCGGCGTGATTCGCACCGACCCCAAGGCGGAGACCTCGACCAGGCTCCTCGAACTGCATCGAAATCTGTCGGCTCTGATCGCCGAACATCGCCCGGAGGTAGTGGCCATCGAGCAGGTTTTCACCAACCGCAATCGTCATTCGGCAATCGGGGTCGGAAGGGCCGCCGGTGTAGCCATCCTCGCCGCCGCCCAGTCCGGTCTCAAGGTCTACGAGTACGTCCCCACCATGGTCAAGTCGGCTATCGCGGGAGACGGACGTGCTGACAAGGAGGCCGTGCAGCGGATGGTTGCACGGCTCCTCAACCTGGCCGAGCCTCCCCGTCCCGCCGACGCCGCCGACGCTCTGGCGGTGGCTCTGTGTCATCTCCAATCATTGGCCGCGGCCCTCGAAGGCGTGGGTGCCCGGTGATCGGCCGCTTGCGGGGAATTCTGGCCGGGCGATCGACCACTGCCATCTTGATCGATGTGGCCGGTGTGGGTTATGAGGTTCTGGTCAGCCCCCGCACTCAAGCGGAGTTGCCCGGGACCGGTGAAGAGATCGTGGTCCATACCCATCTGCATGGTCGGGAAGACGGCATCGCTTTGTACGGCTTCCCCACGGAGCCCGAGCGAAACCTGTTTCGGGTATTGATGACCGCCACCGGTGTAGGACCCAAACTTGGCTTGGCGATCCTGGGAACGATGACCGTCGTCGAAGTTCGTCGGGCGGTGGCCGCCGAGGACTTCGACGCCCTGACCGTGGTGCCGGGAGTTGGCAAACGGTCGGCCCAGAAGCTCGTGCTCGAGTTGAAGCCCAAGCTCGAAGACTCAGAGGCCGACGTCATCGAGGGGACAGCCGCCACCGCTCAACTCCGCCAGGCCCTGGAAAGTCTCGGGTACACCAGCGTCGAGATCAGGGACGTCTCTTCGACCATCGATCATTCGTTACCGATAGCCGAACAGATCCGCGCGGCCCTCCAGGCGCTTTCCAGGCGGTGAGCCCGTGAGAGAAGACTCGATCCTCAACCCGGCTTCCCCCGAAGAGGACCTGACCCTGCGGCCGCGCCGTCTCGGTGACTTCGTTGGCCAGGAGAAGGTCAAGAATCGCCTGCGGATCTCGATCGAAGCCGCTCGCACCCAGAGTCGTCCTCTCGACCATGTTCTCCTGTCGGGGCCCCCCGGTCTTGGCAAGACGACCCTCGCCGGAATCATCGCTTCCGAGATGGGTGTCGATCTCCGGATAACTTCTGGCCCTGCCCTGGAACGGCCGGGTGACCTGGCGGCGATTCTTTCCAATCTCGAACAGGCGGCGGTGTTCTTCATCGACGAGATCCATCGCCTTCCCCGGACGGTAGAAGAGGTGTTGTACGCGGCGATGGAGGACTTCCAGCTCGACATCGTTCTGGGTAAGGGCCCGTCCGCCCAGTCGATCCGCCTCGACCTGCCCAGGTTCACGCTTGTGGGTGCCACCACCCGCAAGGGCAAGGTGACCGCTCCCCTACGCGATCGTTTCGGAATCGAAGATCGTCTCGATTACTACACCGACATCGAGCTCTCCGAGATCCTGCGACGGTCCGCTCGGATTCTGGAGGTAAAGATCGAGGACGAAGCCGCAGAGCTGATCGCCGGCAGAAGCCGGGGAACACCCCGCATTGCCAACCGTCTTCTCGCCAGGGTCAGGGACTTTGCCGTCGCCAGGGCCGACGGTCGGGTTGACGTCCCAACCGCCGAGCAAGCCCTCAAGACCTATGAGGTCGACGAACTCGGGCTCGACAAGGTCGACCGGGCGATCCTCGAAGCGGTGGTTCTCAAGTTCGGCGGCGGCCCGGTGGGTCTTTCGACTCTGGCGATCGCGGTGAGTGAGGATCCGGAGACAGTCGAGGATGCTTACGAGCCGTTCCTCCTCCAGATCGGTCTACTGCAACGCACCTCCCGCGGGCGGATGGCCACCGACATGGCCTATAGACATCTCGGTCTCACTCGTGGCGGTCAGGACCGGCTGCTCTGAAGCCACCGGCTCCTTCATGGGCACCCCCACATCGGCGTTCGCCTACGAGTTGCCGGTGGAGGCGATTGCTCAGGGGCCGGTGGAGCCCCGTGACGCCTCGCGCCTGCTCGACACCGACGATCTCAGCGACCATACCTTCACCCACCTCCCGAATCTCCTCGACCCGGGCGACCTCGTGGTTGTCAATCGGTCGCGGGTTCGGGCCGCCCGCCTCCTCGGCACGAAAGTCGAAGGAGGCGGCCGGGTTGAGGCCCTCCTCCTCCGTCCGCTCACGGACGACCTCTGGCAAGCAGTGGTCCGACCGGCGCGACGATTGCGCCCGGGGGCGGCGATCAACTTCGGAGCGATCAGTGCGAGAATCGAAACGGCACCGGATGACGGCATCGTCGTCATGTCGTTGACGGCGGACGGCAACCTCGAAGACGCCATCGCTGCCACGGGAAGGGTCCCGCTTCCGCCATACATTCATCAGGATCTGGCCGACCCCGAGCGGTATCAGACGATCTTTGCCCGCTCGATGGGGTCGGCGGCGGCGCCGACCGCCGGCCTTCATTTCACGGAGGCGGTAATAGATGCTTTGCGGGCCCGGTCGATAGAGGTTGTCGAGATCGAATTGAAGATCGGCCTCGACACGTTTCGGCCGATCTCGGCTGCCAATATCGAGGACCATCAGATCCACTCCGAAAGCCTCACCATTCCGCCCGAGGCGGCGGCGGCAATCAATCGGCGGCGGCGCAAGGTCATCGCCGTCGGCACCACGGTGGTCCGGGCTCTGGAAAGCCGGGCCAACCCCGACGGACAGGTTCAGCCCGGTAACGCCGACACCCGCCTCTACATCACCCCCGGTTACAGATTCAGGGTCGTCGATCGAATCGTGACGAATTTCCATCTTCCTGGCACGTCGCTGATTGTCCTGGTTGCCAGCTTCATGGGCGATCGGTGGCGCCGCGTCTACGAGACGGCCCTGGACCGGGGCTATCGGTTCGCTTCCTTCGGGGATGCCATGATCGCAAGCCGCGCCGGAGTTGGCCCGTGACCGGCCCGGTCTGGTGGGAGGAGGCGGCGGTGGAGGGCTCGGCCCGCGCCGGCGTCTTGCACACCCCGCACGGCCAGGTCCTCACCCCTGGTTTCATGCCGGTTGGTACCCGGGCGGCGGTGCGTGGGGTGGACGTGGACGATCTCACCGCGGTCGGGGCCGAGATCGTCCTCGCCAATACCTATCACCTGATGCTGAGGCCCGGTGCGGACTTGATCGAGCGGATCGGGGGTCTGCACGCATTCTGGGGATGGCGGGGACCGATCCTCACCGACTCGGGTGGCTACCAGATCTTCTCGCTCGCTCCCCGCATCACCGAAGAGGGAGCCGAGTTCAAATCGACCTATGACGGGGCCCGGGTGATGCTGACTCCGGAGGATGCCGTGCGGATCCAGGAGGCCCTCGGACCCGACATTGCCATGGTCCTCGACGTCTGTGTGGGGCTTCCGGCTGCTCCTGAGGTCGTTCGCAACGGCATGGACCTGACCTTGCGTTGGGCCGAACGTTCCTTGCGCCGGCACCATCGTCCCGATCAGGCCCTGTTTGGCATCGTCCAGGGGGGTATCGATCCCGATCTCAGGGGCGAGAGCGCTCGGGCAACCGCCGGCCTCGGGTTTGCGGGCTTCGGTATCGGCGGGCTGTCGGTGGGAGAAGCGCCGGTCGATCGAAATATGGCTCTGGAAGCTGCTCTTGTGGAGCTACCTCCCGGAAAGCCGAGATATGTGATGGGTCTCGGCGACCCGCGGGGGGTCCTGGACGCTGTCCTAAGAGGCTCCGATCTCTTCGACTGCGTCTGGCCGACCCGGCTCGCCCGTCATGGGCGGGTGCTGACTGCCGGGGGAGATTTCAACCTGCGTCGGGCCGAGTTTGCCTCCGACTCACGCCCTCTGGAGACGGATTGCGGTTGCTTCACGTGCAAGACCCATCACCGGGCCTACCTGCGGCACCTGCTGGCATCAAACGAGCTTTCGGCCTTCCGGCTCCTCTCGATCCACAACCTTCAGTACACGCTAGGTCTGCTCCGTGACGCCCGTCAGGCCATCGTCACTGGTGGGTTCGGGGACTTCACCAGGCGCATAACAGCGACACGAAACGGCTAACGTTCAAGACCCCCGTCCGCATCTTTGCGAGGTATTTGTGAACCCTGGTCTTATTTTGGCAACCACCGCGCCCGCGGCGAGCAGTCCCATCAGTTCGTTCGTGTTCCTCGGTGTCATGGTCGTAGTCTTTTACTTCTTGATCCTTCGCCCGCAGCGGGCCCGGATGAAGAAGCAGCAAGAGGTCACCAAATCTCTCAGCGTGGGTGATCGGGTCCAGACCATCGGCGGAGTCCTGGGAGTGATCCGCGCTCTCGATGACGATTCGGTCGTGC
The DNA here is from genome assembly GCA_964586615.1 of uncultured Acidimicrobiaceae bacterium. Classification (GTDB taxonomy): domain Bacteria; phylum Actinomycetota; class Acidimicrobiia; order Spongiisociales; family ZC4RG35; genus DATEEG01. Next base: position 18,823 of record CAZPIZ010000003.1, read on the forward strand.
TGGAAGTCGAGCAAGGCAAGATTCGCTTCACGCGCCGCGCCATAGCCAACAAGATCGACACACCGAGCTGACGTGCGCCGCCGCTTGATCGGTCTTGTGCTGGTGCTGGTGCTCGCCTGGGGCGGGGTTGGGCTGCTCCTGGCGAACGGGATCACTCCAAAGCTGGGACTCGATCTCCAGGGCGGGACGTCGGTTGTCCTGACCGCACCCCCCGGCACGGATGAGGAGGTGCTCGAGCAGGCCGTCGAGATCATGCGGGCCCGGTTAGAGGAGGTCGGCGGCGTACAGGAGCCGGAGATCGTGATATCAGGAGCCAGCACCGTTCTCGTGCAACTCCCCGGGGTCGAAGACGAGCAGCGGGCCCTTGACGCGATCGGCCAGACCGGCGAACTTTCGTTTCGACCGGTGCTCGATTCGACACTTGGCAACGAGGGGCCGTTGGTGACGACCACGACCACCTCGACAACGACTACCACCACCGCCACAACCACGACAGGCACAACCACGACCAACTCGGGCGAATCCACTTCGACCACCACTACGACTGCCCCGACAACGACGACGACCGAACCGGGGCCGACAACGACAACGACGTTTCCTCCCAATGTCGATCCGGTGACCGGTCTGACCATCGAAGACGACCCGAGCCAGAGCGCCTACCTCCCGTCCACGACCAACATTCTTGGTCAAGAGTTTCCCGAAGTCATCTATCTGGGCCCGGCAGAGTTGGTCGGTTCCGATGTTGCCGATGCCATTCCCGGTTTTGACCCGTCCCGGGCGTTGTGGGTGATCAACCTCAACCTCACCTCTGAAGGAGCGGACAAGTTCGCCGAACTCACCGCCAAGGCCGTCACCTTCCCGGCGGACAGCCCGCAACGGCGGATTGCCATCGTCCTCGACGGAGAGGTAGTTGCTTCCCCTGGCGTATCTCAGGACGTAGGACCTGAGGGCATTACCGGCGGCGAGGCTCAGATCACTTTTGGTGGGGGTGGGGACGCCGAGCAAGAGGCGCAGGATGTCGCCGCCTTGCTGCGCTACGGCTCTCTTCCAGTCGCCTTTGAAAGATCTCAGGTTCAGAAGGTGTCGGCGACGCTTGGAGACGATTCGCTCAGGGCCGGGCTGCTGGCCGGGTACATCGGACTGGCCTTGGTTGCGGCGCTGCTGATCGTCTATTACCGGGCGATGGGGCTAGTCGCCGTTGTCGGTCTGACGGTCTTTGGTGCCATCCTTATCGCCATCTTCTCCCTCCTGGGGAGGTACCAGGGGCTGACACTGACCCTGGCGGGCGTTACCGGCGTCATCGTGTCGATCGGCATCACCGCCGACTCTTACATCATCTACATCGAACGCGTGAAGGAAGAGATCAGGGCCGGCCGCACGGTCCGCTCGGCCGCCGACGAAGGGTTCAAGCAGGCGTTCCGGACGATTCTGACGGCCGACTCGGTTTCCCTTCTGGGTGCGGCGCTGCTCTTCTTCTTGTCGATCGGTCCTGTCAAGGGCTTCGCTTTGGCACTCGGCATCGCGACGCTGATCGATCTATTCGTAGCCCGGACATATACCCGTCGAGCCATCTGGCTGCTGGCTCACACCCCGCTAGCCGATCGAGGTTGGCTGTCGATCAAGGAGACCGCACGATGAGTCTTTGGCGGCGGCTGAATCGGGGTGAAACCACCGTCGATTTCGTTGGTAAACGTCGGCTTTGGTTTCGGGTTTCTCTGGCCGCGATTGCTGTCACGATGGTCGCCCTCGCCTTACGCGGCGGCCTCAATCTCGGTATCGAATTCGAAGGTGGGGTTTCGGTCACAGGACCCAACCCGGCCGGATCGACGATCGAAGACTTGAGAGGGGTCACCAACGAGGCTGGAATCGACGACGCTGTAATCCAATTTGTCAACGACGGCGACGGCTTTCGTGTCCAGACCCCTGCGCTCGACCCCACCACCCAGGACGCTCTCCTCGATGCGATCGCACGAGTATCTGGCACCGATCGGACCGACCTTTCGATTGATGCGGTAGGACCAAGCTTCGGAGCGCTCATCCTCAGGCGATCCCTGATCGCCCTGGTCGTGTTCCTGGCGACGGTGACTCTGTTCATGACCTGGCGGCTGGAGCTGAAGATGGCTCTGGCCGGCATAGTCGCCCTGGTCCACGATCTGCTTCTGACCACCGGTGTGTACGCCCTCACCGGGTTCGAGGTGACGCCCGCCACGGTCGTCGCCCTTCTGACCATCCTCGGATACTCACTCTACGACACGGTCGTGGTCTTCGAAAAGGTCAGGGAAATGGCCACCCAATACGGCGACCGCCTCACCTACTCCGAGGTCGTGAATCGATCGATGAACCTGGTCCTCTCGAGGTCCCTGAACACGTCGCTGGCATCGTTGTTGACGGTGGGTTCGATCCTGTTCGTTGGCTCCTTTGTGCTCGGTGCCACGACCCTCGAGGACTTCGCCCTGGCCTTGTTCGTGGGTCTGGCGGCAAGCACCTACTCGTCGATCTTCGTGGCGGCCCCGTTGCTGGCGACGTGGAAAGAGAAGGAAGAGGCGTGGGTACAACGCCGGCGCAAGATCGAGGCCAGGGTGCGAGCCGACTCCCAGGGTTCCGAGGTCCAGCCCGATCGGCCCGGCGCCGGCGCTTCCCCAAGAGTGGCGACCCGGCCACCTCCACGACCCCCTAAGAAGCGCGGCCGCTGAACCTCGATCCCCGATTCGCGGTCCGAGGTGTCGGGGTCGGGGCTCTCACCCCTTAGACTTTCGATGTGGATCTAGCTTCCCTCGTTCGCGACGTACCCGATTTCCCGGAGCCCGGGGTGATTTTCAAGGACATAACCCCGGTGCTCGGGCACTCTGCAACGTTTGCCGAGCTGATCATGGCTATGGCCGAACCCCATCGACGGGCAGGGATCAGCAAGGTGGCGGGCATCGAAGCAAGGGGTTTCACCCTGGCTGCTCCGGTCGCCAAGGAGCTTGGAGCCGGCTTCATCCCTCTCAGAAAGCCGGGCAAGCTCCCGGCTAAGACTCTCAATCAGACCTACAGCCTCGAGTACGGCACCGACGCCCTCGAGATGCATGTCGACGCCGTCGAGGCTGGGGAGAAGATCCTGATCATCGATGACGTCATAGCCACCGGTGGCACGGCCGCAGCCGCCGTCAACCTCGTTCGCCGTGCCGGTGCCGAGGTTGTCGGGGTGGCCGTGTTCATCGAGCTGGGATTTCTCAACGGGCGTTCGGCGTTGGACGGAGTGCCCTTTTATGCCCTCATCAGATACGACTGAGCCAAACACGATCGATCCGGGCCTGGCCCCGATCCTGGATGCCCATCGGCGGCACTTTCCTGACGCGGGCCCCGAACTGATACAGGGAGCGTTCGAAACCGCCCTCGCCGCCCACCATGGGCAGGTCCGCAAGTCGGGCGATCCTTACATCACTCATCCGGTGGCGGTTACCCAGATCCTGGCCGATTACGGACTCGACGCCGGGACCCTCGCCGCCGCGCTGTTGCACGACACGGTGGAAGACACGGATGTCACGCTCCGGCAGGTGGAGGCAAAGTTCGGACCCGAGGTTGCCCGCCTCATCGACGGTGTGACCAAGCTTGACCGCATTCAGTATTCGTCGCCCCAGGAGGCGCAGGCCGCGACCATCCGCAAGATGGTGGTGGCGATGGCCCAGGATGTCAGAGTCCTTCTCATCAAACTGGCCGACCGCCTCCACAACATCCGAACGGTCTCGGCCCTCCGCCTCGAAAAACAGCAACGGGTCGCTCGAGAGACGCTGGACGTGTACGTCCCCCTGGCCTACCGGCTCGGGGTGCAGGAGATCAAGCACGAGTTGGAGGACCGATGTTTCGCCATCCTCGAACCCGGCATCTACGCCGAGATCGAGGCCATGCTCACCGACAGGGCTCCGGAGCGAGAGGTGTTCATCGAGAAGGTGACTTCCGAACTCGAGGCCGCATTGAGCGATGCCGGCATTCCGGCCACCATCACCGGCCGTCCCAAGCACCATTTTTCGATTTATCGGAAGATGGTCGAGAGTCGGAGAGGATTCGAGGAAATCTTTGATCTGATCGGGATACGCATCATCACCTCCGATACCCGCGGTTGTTACGCCGCTCTCGGCCTGGTTCACTCGAAGTGGGTGCCTATCTCCGGCCGGTTCAAGGACTTCGTGGCAATGCCCAAGATCAATCTCTACCAGAGCCTCCATACCACGGTGATCGGGCCGGATGGCAAACCTCTCGAAGTGCAGATCCGAACTGAGGAGATGCATCGTCTGGCCGAGTCGGGCATTGCCGCCCACTGGCGTTACAAGGAAGGCCCCTCGGCCATGGACATCCCCTGGGTGGGTGACATCCGCACGCTCCTCGAGACGGAGGACCCTCAGGAGTTCCTGACCAACCTCAAGTTGGACTTCTATCAGGATGAAGTGTTCGTCCTGACCCCGGCGGGCGATGTCAAAACCCTGCCCCGGGGCTCGACCGCCATCGACTTCGCGTATGCGGTCCACACCGAAGTAGGCAATCGATGCGTCGGTGCTCGCATCAACGGCAGGCTGCTCCCGCTTTCGACCCGGCTCGAATCGGGCGACATCGTGGAGGTCATCACCTCCAAGGCAAGCGACGCCGGTCCTAGCCGTGACTGGTTGAACTTCGTCACGACCTCGCGAGCCAAAGCAAAGATCAAGGCCTTCTTCATGAGGGAGCGGCGTGAGCAATCACTGACCGAGGGCCGTGACCAACTGAGCGGGTTGATCCGCAAGGAAGGCCTCGGGCTTTCAGCGGTCGAACGGGACCGACATCTGGCCGACATCGCCTCTGAGCTGGGCAAGGCCGACCTGGACGGATTGTTTGTTGCGATCGGCGACGGATCGGTCAGTGCCAGCACCATCGTCGCCCGCCTGGTCCGGGTGGTTCGGCCCGAGGAGTCGGATGCGGACGAGGATCTTTTGGCCCCGCCTCGCCCGCGCCGCAAGGGAAGCACCCCGGGAGCGGGCATCATCGTCGAGGGTATGGACGACATGCTGGTCCGGATCGCGCGCTGTTGTGCTCCGGTGCCGGGCGATCCCATCGTCGGCTTCATAACGGTTGGAAGGGGTGTCTCGGTTCACCGCTCCGACTGCACCAACATCAGTTCTCTCTCCGATCAGCGCGAGCGGATGGTCGAGGTCTCGTGGCCGCCCGACCGGGTCGGGACCTTCGCGGTTTGGGTTCAGGTCGAGGCGCTTGATCGAACCAGGTTGCTCCGTGACGTCACCGCGGTCATTTCCGACCTGGGAGGCAATATCACGGCCTCCTCCTCGGTGACCGGGCGCGACAGGGTGGCGATTCTTCGGTATGAGGTCGAACTGTCAGACCCCGGCGCGGTTCCCAGGCTGATCTCCGATCTCAGGGGGGTTGAGGGGGTATTTGCCGCCTATCGCCTGGTGACCGAACCTGCCGGGCAGTGAAGCGGTGCTGATCACCACATGCTGATCACGTCATGCTGATCACGTCTGGGGCGCTCTGGCTGGCCCAGACCAACTGCTATCTGATCTCCTCCGAGGAAGGTGGACTGGCGGTGGCCGTCGACGCTCCGCCCGATCCAGGCGCGATCGCGACGATGGCAGCGGCCCACGGGCTCACCGTGACGGCGCTCCTGGTCACGCACGGACACGTTGATCACTCTGGAGGGGCAGGCGCCGTCCACCGGGCGACCGGGGCGACTGTCTACGTGCATCGCGATGACGACTTCCTGACCCTGAACCCTCAGGCTCAACTGAGATCTCTCTTTGGCCTGGTCCCACCGGGGGATTACGCACCTCCCGAGGAGATCACCGACCTTCACCACGGCCAGCAGCTCAGATTGGCCGGAATCGATCTCGAGGTGCGCCACACGCCTGGCCATACCCCGGGCCATTGCTGTTTTTACATGGCGGGAGAGGGGGTCTTGATGTCGGGGGACCAGCTTTTTCGGGGCTCGGTGGGTCGAACCGACCTTCCCGGCGGCAACTGGGACGATCTGGTGGCATCGATGACTTCCCAGGTGCTCACCCTTCCCGACGACGTCCGGGTGTTGCCGGGACATGGACCCGAGACCACGATCGGAGCCGAGCGTCGCAGCAATCCCTTTCTGACTGGCCGTTCCTGACCGTCCTCTCCTGAAGGGTGGATAGCGCCGATTAGCCTCGGCGCCCGTGCCAGTCGTCAAACCCCGCACCATGCCCGGCGTGCTTGAGCTGCTCCCCCTGGACCAGCTCGCCTTTCAGAACATGCTCGACACGATCCGGGTCGCGTTCGAACGGTTCGGATTTCTCCCCATCGCCACCCCCACCGCCGAGCTCGTGGATGTGTTGCTGACGAAGACGGGCGGGGAGACCGAACGCCAGGTGTATCTCGTCCAGTCGAGCGGCGCCCGTGAACAGGGCCATGAACCCGAGCTTGCCCTCCGGTTCGACCTGACGGTGCCGTTGGCTCGCTACGTCGCCGAACACGAGCACCAGCTCGCCTTTCCCTTCCGGAGATATCAGATACAACCGGTCTTCAGGGGCGAGTCTCCCCAGCACGGGCGCTATCGCGAGTTCTATCAGTGTGATATCGACGTGATCGGGCGGGATCGACTGTCGATCAAACACGACGCCGAGATACCGGCGGTAATCGCCGCCGTGTTCGAACAGCTGGAAATCGGAGCGTTCACGATCCGGATCAACAACCGCAAGGTTCTGAAAGGTCTCTTGGATCAACTCGACGTTGGCGACCCCACCAGAGCGGGGTTGATCCTGCGAGAGATCGACAAGCTCGAGAAGCGGGGGCCGGGGGAGGTGAGCAAGGCGCTGGTCGATCTTGGCATGAACGTGCAGGCAGCGGATCGGCTGCTCGACCTGGTGGGGTCGGGTCCCGTCAAGGGTGGCGCCATCGGAGAGCGCCTTGACAATCTGAGCAATGAGCATCCTCTTCTGACCGAAGCAGTCTCCGAGCTCCGCCAGGTGTTCGAGTTGATGGCCGCTCAGGGTGTGGACGAAGCCCGCTACGCCCTCGATCTCTCGATCGCCCGCGGTCTCGACTATTACACCGGGACGGTTTATGAGACCTTGCTGGACGATCATCCCGGACTAGGGAGCATTTGCTCGGGAGGCCGTTACGACGACCTTGCCTCCTTCTACACGTCCTCCCGGCTGCCCGGCGTGGGGATCTCCATCGGCCTCACCCGATTGTTTGCCCAGCTACAACAGATCGGGTTGGTCAAGGCGTCCAATAGCTGCGTGGAGGTTCTCGTGACCTTGCTCGATGACGCCGGGCTTGCCCACAATCTCAAACTTGCCACAGAACTGCGCCAGGCCGGTGTGAACACCGAGGTCGTGCTGGAAGTGGCCAAGCTCGGCGCCCAGCTCAAGTATGCCGATCGGGCCGGGATCCGCCTGGCTGTGATCTGCGGTGAGGATGAGCGGTCGGGCGGGACCGTAGTCGTCCGCGACCTGGCCGCGAAGACCCAGGAAGAACTCCCATCCACTGAGCTTGTCGGGACTGTGCAACGCCGACGTTCCATGCAATGAAGCGGAGAACCGATGTCTCATAGAACCCACCACGCGGCCGAGACCGCCGGGCTGACCGGACGCCAGGTTGTGCTGGCCGGCTGGGTCGCCCGGCGTCGGGATCACGGTGGCATCACCTTCATAGATCTGCGCGATGCGTCGGGAATCGTCCAGGTCGTGGCCGATCCGGAGACCTTGCCGGAGGTGACCGAGCTCAGGATGGAGTTCTGCGTATCCGTCACCGGTGAGGTGAGACCCCGCCCCGAGGGGACCGTTAACCCCGACCTTCCCACCGGATCGGTCGAGGTAGCTGCCTCCGCCATCGTGGTGCTGAGCCCGGCTGATGCCCTGCCGTTCATGATCGATGACCGAGTCGACGTGGAGGAGATGATCCGCCTCGAGTATCGCTACCTCGATCTGCGGCGCCCTCGCATGGCGGCCAACCTCCGTGCTCGATCAGAGGCCACCGCCGCTATCCGCCGGACCCTCGATCAGATGGGCTTTCTCGAGATTGAGACGCCGACGTTGATCGGTTCGACACCTGAAGGCGCCCGCGACGTCCTGGTTCCGAGCCGTCTTCGAACGGGGACCTTCTATGCCCTACCCCAGTCACCCCAGCTCTTCAAGCAGCTTTTGATGATTTCCGGGGTCGAGCGCTACTTCCAGATCGCTCGCTGCTATCGAGATGAAGACTTCAGGGCCGATCGCCAGCTCGAGTTCACCCAACTCGATCTGGAGGGCGCCTTCTGGGACGAGGATGGCGTTCAGGAGGCGATCGAAGCGACCATCGCCGCCGCCGTGAAGCAAAGTCGAGCTATCGACCTACCTGTGCCGTTTCGTCGGATCACCTGGCGTGAGGCGATGGATCGTTACGGAGTCGACAAACCCGACCTCAGATTCGGGATGGAGATAACCGAACTGTCGGAGGCGTTTGCGGCATCCGGCTTCCGTGGCTTTGCCGGTGCCCTCGAAGCCGGCGGGGTGGTTCGTGGCATCAACACCGGTCAACGCCAGTTCCCGCGATCGGCGGCAGACGCTCTCACCGAAGAGGCCAAGGCCCTCGGGGCCGCCGGTCTGGTGTGGATGGTGGTCGAACCCGACGGCAGTCTTCGTTCGCCGGTGGCCAAGTTCCTGTCTGCCGAAGAGGTCGAGGCTATCAAGGTCGGGCTCAAAGCAAGCGAGGGTGACGTTCTGCTTCTAGTGGCCGGGGATTGGAGAACAACGGTTGAAGTTCTGGGGGCGCTCAGACTGCAACTGGGGCGACCCAGCGGGCATAGCGACCTGGAGTTTTGCTGGATCACCGACTTCCCGATGTTCGAGGAGACCGAAGGGGGCATCACGTTCGCTCACCATCCGTTCACCTCACCCCAAGACCTAGAAATCATGAGGGTCCGGCCGTTGGAAGCGCTGGCACGGGCTTACGACGTGGTGGTCAACGGGATCGAGTTGGGCTCGGGCTCCATCCGAATCCACGATCCAGCGGTTCAGAGTCAGGTGTTCGAGATGCTCGGCATCTCCCCAGAGCAGCAAGAGTCGCGGTTCGGGTGGTTTCTGCGGGCGCTGCGATACGGGACGCCGCCTCACGGCGGGTTTGCCTTCGGGATCGATCGCCTGGTGATGGTCCTCCAGGAGGAGGCCAACATCCGTGAGGTGATCCCATTCCCCAAGACCCAGACCGGTCTTGACCCCCTCACCGGCGCCCCAACCGAGGTCGACCCCGCTCA
>CAZPIZ010000004.1:0-27906 GCA_964586615.1 uncultured Acidimicrobiaceae bacterium
GAGACGGAGGGCGGAAGGCGCCGGTAGCCTTCGGCCCATGAAGCGGCTCCTTAGGTCGATTGCTGTGATCGGTGGCCTCGCCGGCGTGGTCTGGGCGATGAGAGAGCGTCTGATTTCGATCCCGGCAGCGAGGGAACCGGAACCACCCGAGTTCCGCGTGCCCGACGGCGACGGCAAGTCGCTCGACGGCGCCTGACCCTCCTCCGTCTACCGTCTGGTCCATGAAGGTCGACTATTACCTGTCGCCGGGGACCCCGTTGTCATACGTTGAGGCAGAGGCGGCGAGGGCGGCGGGGCTTGGCCACGATGGTTTCTTTGCCGCCGAGACCGCCCACGACCCATTCATGCCGCTGGTCCTCGCCTCGAAGACGGTTCCCGACCTCATCGTGGGAACCGCCATTGCCCTGGCCTTTCCCCGTTCTCCAATGATCACTGCCAACCTTGCCTGGGATCTCGCAGCTTTTACGGACGGAAAGTTCATTCTCGGTCTCGGCACTCAGGTCAAGGCACATATCACCAGGCGCTTCTCTGGAGAGTGGTTGCCTCCCGGGCCTCGTATGCGCGACTACCTGCTCGCTTTGCGAGCGATATTCCACGCCTGGCAGTCGGGTGAGCCTCTCAACTACGAAGGAGAGTTCTACCGGTTCTCCCTCATGACCCCGTTTTTCAACCCGGGGCCGATCAGGCATCCGGATGTGCCCCTCGCCATCGCCGGTGTCGGGCCCTACATGTGCAAACTGGCCGGCGAGCTGTGCCAGGCCTTTCACGTGCACCCGTTTCACACCATCAAGTATCTCGATGAGGTCGTGCTGCCACAGATGTTGACCGGGGCCGAGGCCACCGGGCGCAGTCTGACCGACATCGAACGCATCACTTCCGTCTTCGTCGTAACCGGCCACGACCAGTCCGAGATCGAGCAGGCGATGGATCCGGTCCGCCAACAGATCGCGTTCTACGCCTCGACCCCCGATTACGCGGCGGTGCTCGAACTCCACGGTTGGGACATAGCCGAGAAGCTACGTGCCATGAGTCGTAGGGGAGAGTGGGGAGAGATGGCAGCAGTCATCCCCGACGAGATGGTTGCCGAAGTGGCGGTGGTGGCGCCCCTCGACGAGCTTGGACCTGCGATCAGGGCCAGGTACGGCGATCGAGTGCAGCGGATCGGCTATTACTCGCTCGACGGCGGTGCCTCGTGGTCTCCAGAGGAGTGGTCGCACGTCATAGCCAGCACCCGGGCCTGATATCTACCTCACCGGGTCGAAAGGGAGACGCAGATCGGGCGTCGCACCGGCGAGGTGACCGATGTCGTTGAATCCGGCTAGTCGGACCTCGTGGTCGGAATCCCCATTCACCTCGATCGTGGTGATCGATGTGTTGCCCAGCGCCCCCAGCTTTCCCGTAAAGATGTTTCCGCCGGCCGGGAAGCCGCCAGCCCATAGCGCCAGGTTGAGTGCGGGGCCGCCGTGTGTGCATAGAACGATCACGCCGCCCGAAGCGGCATGCTCACGGACCGCCATGACCGCCCGCTCGCGCACTGCACTCCATTGCTCTCCACCCGGGCGGAGTACGTCCTCACCAGACCGGTAGGCCTCCCACAGCTCGGGCCACCTCGCCGAGATCTCAGTTGGAAGTAGCCCACTCCATTCACCGTTGCTGATCTCGCGAAGTCGAGGGTCGTGTTTGATCGGGACACCGATTGCCTCGGCCAGGGGGGTCATTGTGTCGATTGCGCGTCGCAGGTCCGAGGAAACAATCCGATCGATCGGACCGGCTCGAAGGCGTTCGGCCAGTGCCCGGGCCTGGAGATGACCCATCTCGTCGAGGGGCACATCGGTCTGGCCGATGAAACGATGCTCGGCGTTTCCTTCGGCGTGGCCGTGTCTGACGATGAGGAACGTGGTCATCAGGTCACGGCGGCCGTCGCCGTCGCCACTCTGGGGTCTGCCGCCGCGGTTCGCTTTCCCTCATTGTCGATCATGATTACCGACACCGGTCCCCAGCCGTGCTGGATACCGCTCCGGACCGAGACTCGATGGCCAAGCTGGTCGAGATGGTCGATTGTTTCTCGTGGGGTGTGAGCCTCGACCGCCACGACCGGGCTGGCATCATCGATCGGCTCTACCATCCAGCGCGGTCTTGCCTGGGCATCTGACAGTTCGATGCCAGCACTCAGGCAACGAAGGGCGACCTGCAACAAAAGTTGTGGCTGGTAGTCGCCACCCCGGGCGCCAAGGAGGCACGCGATCCGATCGTCCCTGGTCCAAAGCGACGGCGCCAGGGTGTGAAGCGGGCGTTTGCCAGGGGCAAGCTCGTTGGGGTGGCCAGGGCGCAGATCGAATCCGGCCCCCCGGTTGTGCAGGAAGAAGCCGGCATCTCCCGCTCCCAGGCCCGACCCGATGCCCATGAAGTTGGACTGGATGAAGGACACCGCCAAACCCTCCGCGTCGATGGCGGCCAGGTAGGCGGTGCCACCGGGCGCCGGCGAGGGCGGGACAAAGTCGCCGGCACGAGCGGGGTCGATCCTCCCAGCGCGCTCGGAGATACGGACATCCGACACCAGTGCCTCGGGCGGTTCCGGAGCAAACGCAGGATCCGCCACGAGGTCGTTGCGATCAGCCGCCATCGATCGGTAAGCCTCGATCGCAAGGTGCCAGGACTGGGGATCCTCCGGATCGTCCGGCGGGCCCAACTGTTCGAAGACCGCGCCGGCGGCAAGGGTCAGGTATCCCTGGGAGTTGGGTGGCACCACCCATCCTGTCAGCCCAAACACCTTGGTGCCCAGCGGCTCGGTCCAATCAGCCTGGACTCGTTCGAGGTCGGCGAGGGTGATGACGCCGTCGGTTGCTTGGACGATTCCCTCGCCGACCCTGCCGAGGTAGAACCCTTCCCGTCCTCGGGCTGCGATCGTTTTCAGGGTGGACGCCAGATCCGGGCGACGCAACCGGGCGCCGACCGCAGGGGGAGCGCCATCCCGATAGAGCACCCGGGCAGCAGTCTGTCGTGCCAGCTCGTTACGGCGGGTGAGCGCTCCGACCAACTCGATCGACGCCGGAAACCCGTCCATGGCGAGTCTGATCGCCGGGGCCAGGATGGCCGGCAGGTCGCGACTGCCGTATCGGGCAAGCAGCGCCTCCCAGCCATCTATACAGCCAGGAACGGTCACTGTCTGATGGTCGAAAGGGGGCATGGTCCGGTGGCCCTGGCCCCGCAGCTTCTCGGGGTCGGCTCCTGCCCCTGCTCGTCCGGAGGCATTGAGCACGTCGGGGCGTTTCATCCCGGGCCGGTGGATGAGCGCAAAAAGATCCCCACCGATACCGCAGGTCTCGGGTGCAACCACTCCGAGCACCGCGTCGGCCGCGATGGCGGCGTCGATGGCATTTCCTCCCGAAGCGATGATTGCCATCGCGGCTTGTGTCGCCAAAACGTGCGGCGTTACAACCGCTGCCCCGTACCCGTGTAGGGCATGACTACGAATCTGGCTCACCTCAGCGGCGAAGCTCTGGGATGTGACGATTGAGGGCGTCGAGAACCGCTCGGACCACGGCCCGGCTGCTTTCTCCGTTCACGAGGGAAGACCCGACCATGAGCCGCTCTTTCCCTTCGGTGACCATGACAACTTGGGCTATCGCCACGGGTCTCGAACCGAGGACCGGGATGTCGACGGCGGCGACCCCGATGGCCGTTGTTTCCTGGAGGGCCTGGCGCAGGGCCTCGATCGTGGCTTCGGCGACCAAGCGGTTGCGGGTCGTGTGAGCTGCTGCTCCCGCCACCTCTCCAATAAGAGTGTCGCCTTGCCAACCGAGCGTGACCACCACATTGGTGCGGTTGCCATCCACCTGTTCGGACACATCGATGATGACCGGCCGGTCGCCCTGTGCAAGATCGGGATCTGGCAATTGCACGACCGAGACCACCCGGCGATCAATGGAGAGGCCGAACGCGGCCTGAGCCAGGCTTTGCACGTCTCGAACGGTCTGTTTGGCCGCCTTGTTGAGGCCTGTCAGGATATGAACTTCGGTGATAGTCCCGGCCTCTGTGACCACGCGGGCGGCTTCAACTCCGGGCAGCCGGCGTACCTTCTCCTCAAAGTCGCGGAGGTTCACGGTCGGAGCGTAGCCGCCGCGGACGGTGGTGACATGTCACTTAAAGTGTTACGGTCTATACGATGGCGGGGCAACGAGGCCGGTATCAGGTCTTGTTGGCCCTACCCGCGGCCGGTAATCTTTACCGTTCTGTCGGGCTGAGTCATTGGGTTGTCGTCCGGTCGCAGGGCCGGATGGCGAGAGGGGCCTTACCTTGACAACCAGAGTTCCCGGATCAAACCGGGAACGCGCGGGGAAAACCCGGCGACATGCCCTGAGGCCAATTGTTTAATCACCCCAGCGGAGCGGATCGGGTCCACCTGGTTGTTAGCGGCCACGGTGAACCTAAAAACGAAACTTGGTGATCGCATGAAGGGCAAGCTCGTTCGGATCGTTGCTGCTCTGGGAAGCCTGACGGCATTGATCGTTGCTGGTTCTGCCTCCCTCAAGATTGGCTGAATGGAATGTCGCCGGTTCCCCGCCCCAAGGCGCTAGAAACTCCCAGGACTCAAATTAGATGACAGGTAACGCCCGACGACGCTTCTTGCTCGCGACCGGCTATGTGCTGGCCGGCCTCAGCGTGCTCATGGCTGCTGCCGTATTCGACGGCAGATTCCCGTCGTTCTGGCGTTGGCTTTTGTTTGCCATTGCCTTTGCCGTGCTTGAGTACAACTCGGTCGAGGTCAACGATCGTCTCTTCCAGAGCTCCTCGGTGATGGTGGCCCTGACCGCTGGGATCGTGTTTGCCCTCGAAGGCAGCTCCGCGACATTGGGCCTGGCCGCGTTGGCTGCCCTCGGTCCTCTGCTTCCAGCCGATCTGCGTGAGCGTCGCTGGTTCCAGCCGATGGCCAACATGGGTCAGCTGATCGTTTCCGCCGGTGCTGCCGGGCTTGTGCTCGACCTCATGCTGAAAGACGTTGGCATCGTCACACGGGCCGATGTCGCCCGGATAGTTGCGGCTGGAATTGTTGCCTCCATCGCCTACACGGTTGTCAACTGGCAGCTCGTTCGGATCGCGGTTCGAGTGGTCTATCGGACACGCGATGTCGTTCCGTGGTCTCGGATGACGGTCGTTCTCTCCTCCCTCTTCACCATGGGAATAGTCGGTGGCTTGCTTGGAACGACAATCGTTCTGGTCGCGCCAGCTGTGACACCGCTAATACTTGTTGTGTATCTCATCGGCCATCTTTCACTTTCGTCCTACGCTCAGCTTCGCGAGGCCCACGAGGCCACGTTGCGTGGTTTTGTGAAGGCGCTCGAGGCCAAGGACCTTTATACGAGGGGCCACACGGAACGGGTGGCATATTTCGCCCAACTGGCCGGTCAGGAGCTTTCCTTTTCGGGCACCCAGTTGGAGCGCCTTCGTTGGGCGGCGCTCATACACGACGTCGGGAAGCTGGCAGTCCCCGGCGAGCTCATCCGAAAGAAGGGGCGACTCTCGCCCGACGAGTACCTCGATATGAAGTCCCACGCCCACCTCGTGGAGGAGATACTGGCCGAGGTCGAGTTCCTCCAGCCGATGGTTGAGATCGCCTCCAGCCATCACTCGCACTACGACGGTTCCGGCTATGGGGGGCGCGGCCATCGCTCGGGTTCCCAGCCGAGCCTCGAGAGCTGCATTCTGGCGGTGGCCGATGCCTTTGACGCCATGACCTCGACCCGCAGCTACCGCATGGCCCTCACCCAGGAGTTTGCGATCGAGGAGCTCCGCCAGCACGCCGGCACCCAGTTCCACCCCGATGTAATCGATGCCCTCGAGCGGGGCTTGCAGAAGGTGGGGGAGACGTATGGATCACATGACGTAGATGACGAGGAACTTGCCCGGCGCCTGGCCGAACAACAGGTGGTCGATGAGACCGTCTGAAGCCACTCCGGAGTCGGTCTGGCAGCGACTGGCGCCACCGATCCTTGGGGCCACCATGGCGGCGCTGGCACTCTCCTATACCTCCTCGCCGCTGGTTTACATCGTCCTCGGGATCCTCAGTCTGGCGGCCGGAGCGCAGCTTGGAGTGCCTTCCACCAATGGTCGCCGGTTCGGGTTGCCAGTGGCGATTGGTGTTGCTGCTCCGATCTTCCTGGTCGAGGGCAATCAAGTCGACCTGCCCTCGGTGTTGGTGGTCTATGGCGCCGGTATGGCAATCGGAGGTTTGATCTTCTCGATTCGGCCCACCTCGAAGGCCGACTCGTCGGTGCTTCGATCGCTGATCGGGATGACTACCTACGCACTTGTCTTCAATCTGCTGCTCCGATCGGAGGCGGTGGAATCCATTGAGCAGGGTTGGCGGGTTCTTGTCCCCTTGGTGATCGCAGCCACGATCTGGCTCCTGGTCGACACGTTGATCTGGGTGTTCATCGAGGCTGGTGGCGACTTCCGAGTGCACACTCTCGTCTCGGGCCTTTCCGGCGATCTCAACGTCTTCGTCAGCCTGGTGGCTTCGGGTGCCCTTTTCGGCTTGAGCTACAAGACGCTCGGCCTGCTGGCGTTGGGGGTGGCCGGGCTGCCATTCATCTTTGCTCATTCGGCCTTTGCCCGTTTTCAGCAGATCAAGCGCACCTACCGCCAAACGATCAGGGCCCTGGCCCGGATCCCGGAGGTTGCGGGTTTAGGGGTGGAGGGCCACGCCGATCGCACCGCCAATCTTGCTTTGGCGGTCGGCCGGGAGATGGGGTTGACCCGCTCCGACATCGATGAACTCGAGTACGCCGCCCTGATGCACGACATCGGACGGATCACATTGACCGAACCCGGCATCATCAGGGTCGGATACACCGACGACGACATCGCTCGCTGGGGCGCCGAGATCATCTCTCAGGCTCCTTACCTGGAACGCATCGCCGATCACGTTCGCCGTCTACACGAGCCGTACCGCAAACCGGGCGAGCAAACCGACCCGACCATCTCGACGATTTCGAAAATCGTTCGGGCTACCAGTGCGTACGACCATCTGGTGGTGGAGCGTGAGCTTTCAGCCCTACAGGCAATCGAGGTCCTCCATCAGGGTGCTGCCTACGACTTTGATCCCTACGTCGTGGCGTCAATGCGAAGGGTGCTTGATCGGCGGATGGCGTTTCATCCAACATCGGCCAAGACCCGTTCCTGAGGTCTAGTGGCGCGAGGCCGACCCGGCCTGGGCCCTGGCCCCTCGCTTGAACCAGCGAATGGGGCGGCGGAGTTCGAACTCCACGAAACGCCCCAGACCCACCGCCAGGAACACATCTCCAAGTGACAGGACCTGGCCGTAGTTGGCGATCCGGATCGGGATCACGTCCGCCAGGAAGACCAACCTCGACGCCTCGTCCAGCACCACATGCTTGAAGCCCTCGGCGATCACCGGGGCACCCGGGGCAAATCCGGAGGCGACCTCGGCGGCTTCGGTCAGAACGGGCATACCTCCGTTGAGGGCGATGACCGTGAAATTCATCAGGACGCCGAGGCCGGCGAGCCAGAGGCCCGGTCGGTCACGGTTGATGACGACCAGTACCACCAACAGTAAGTAGCTCAAGAGGATCAGCGCCACTCCCCAGTTGGCGGCAGAGCTCGGGATGAACTGGGCGCCGATCTGCAGGATGAAACCGAGGGGCAACAGCCACCAATGGTTCAGGTGGATATCCCCCAGGTTGACCATCCGTCCCCCGCGCAGAATCGCGATGGCCATAGATAAGAACAAAACCATCGCAAGCCATAGCATGGGGCGACGGTATCACATGGAGGAAACTGAGCCCGATGGTGCGATATGAAACCGCTGGAGTTCGTGCGACGATCACGATCGACGAGCCCGAGCGTCGCAATCCGTTGTCGACAGCGACGATGGCCGAACTCCTCGAGCATACGCGGGCTGCCCAGGCCGATCCATCGGTGAGGGTGATCGTGTATACGGGCGCCGGAGATCGGGCCTTCTCGGCCGGGGGCGATCTTTCGTCGGGGTTCGTGGACGATCCCATTGGTCTCCACCGGGACCGGGGTGTCCTGGCAGACCTGTTCCGGGCCATGTGGCGGGGAGGCAAACCAACGATCGCCCGGGTGAACGGGCACGCCCTGGCCGGGGGTTTTGGTCTGGCGGTGGCGTGCGACATCACTATCTGCGTCGACGACGCCAACCTTGGCACACCCGAGATCGACGTCGGCTTGTGGCCGATGATGATCACCGTGCCCCTTTTACGAGCTATGCCGGCCAAGGCGGTTCTGGAGTTGATGATGTCGGGCAGGATCATCAGTCCGAACGAAGCTCTCCAGCTCGGTGCGGTTTCCCGCGTGGTTGCGAGGTCCGAACTCGACCCGGTGGTGGACACAATCGTCAGCGAGCTTGCCGCCAAGAGCCCGGCCGTGATGATGCTCGGACGTGATGCCTTCCACGCAGTGGTGGGCCTGGACATCGACGCCGCTTTCGAGTACCTCCAGGCCGGTCTGACCGCGGTTGCTCTTACCGAGGATGCCCGGGAGGGAGTGGCGGCCTTTGTCGAGAAGCGGCCGCCCCGCTGGATCGGTCGTTGACCGCTGGCGTCCAATACTGGCCGGGTTAGCCTGAGGCGGTGACGGCGGGCAAGCAACCGAGATACCTTGCGATTGCGGGATGGGCCCTGATCGGGTCGGGTTTGTTGATTGCTCTCTTCCTTTTCTATCAGTTGTTCGTCACGGATCTCATCAACTCCCGATCGCAGGAAGCTGCCTCTAAAGATCTTGTGGTCGTGCTCGCAGATAGACGTGACGATCTGGTTGCGTCTTCCAGCACAACGACCACTTCCCAGGTCGTTGCGGCCCCCGAGCTGCTGGTCGAGCCGGAAGTGGATTCTGGTGAGCCCTTTGCCCGGCTGGTCATCGAGCGGATCGAGCTGGATGCAGTCGTATTCGAGGGCGTCGATCGTGCCACGCTCAAGTCGGGGCCCGGTCATATGCCGAGCACCCCTCTCCCGGGTCAACCGGGCAATGCCGTGATCAGCGGGCACCGGACAACGTATGGGCGCCCGTTCTACGACCTCGATCTACTCGTCCCCGGTGACGAGATCGAGGTTGAGACCGCCCTCGGAATCAGCACCTACGCGGTTCGTGACGTCCTGATCGTGGCACCGACAGACGTCTGGGTCGCCAACAACATTGATGGCGCCTGGCTCACCCTCACCACCTGTAATCCCCGATTTTCCGCGGCGGAACGGCTCGTGATCCAGGCCGAATTGGTTGACGGCCCCAACCTCGAGTACGTGGAGGCCGAGGCCGCATGAAGCGATGGCAGAAAGTGCTGTTGATAGTGCTCGGATCGCTGGTCGGTCTCGTAGCACTCTTCTTCTTGTTCGAGTGGGCCGGGGACCTCCTCGACTCCGGTGGGACGATAGGCGGGTAGGGGGATTAGCCTCCCCTGCCATGTCTTTCCTGAGCCGCAAACGGGCCGAACTGACCGAGGGAGGTCTCGATTCCTCCAGGGTTCCGCCAGGTCAGTATGTGACCAAGCGTTTTCCTGTTCTACACGCGGGGGTTACGCCGCGGGTCGAGCTTTCGAAGTGGGATTTCCGGGTCGAAGGCCTGGTCGAGGAGCCCGCCACCTGGACCTATCGGGACATCCTCGACATGCCCCAATCCGAGCCGACGTTCGATATTCATTGCGTCACCAAATGGTCCAAGCTCGACACAACCTGGCGAGGGGTGGCGGTCACCGAGTTGATGTCGCGCCTCAAGCCATCGGCCGGCGCCAGCCACGTGCTCGTTTTCGCCGAGCAGGGTTTCACCGCCAACATCCCGCTGGCCGACTTCACCCGGCCCGAGAACCTCTTCGCTCATACCTTCGGCGGTGAGCCGCTGGAGCCCGACCACGGGTGGCCGCTGCGGCTGGTCGTACCTCACCTCTACTTCTGGAAGTCGGTGAAATGGGTGCGGGGTCTGCGCTTCCTTGACCAGGACACCCCCGGCTTCTGGGAGCGCAACGGATACCACATGTACGGCGATCCCTGGCGGGAACAGCGCTACTGGGGCGACTGAAACCCCCCTTCTTGTGACGGTTCACCACCTTGGCGGTAGGTCAACCGTCACAAGAACAGACCTCTTCTCATCGGTTGCCCCTTCGTTCAATGTTGCACGGTGGACCGGATCGTCAGCGATATGGGCGACGCCCAACATGGAGTACTCGGCCGGGCTCAAGCACACTCGTCTGGTCTGACGAATCGCCAGATCGATGTTCGTAAGAGCCAGGGTCGATGGGACCAGAACCTGCGGGGAACTTATCGCATCGGAGGGGCCGCACCCAACTGGCGTCAAGAACTCATGGCGGCAGTTTTGGCCGGGGGTCCGGGCACGGCCGTCTCCCATCGGGCGGCCCTCGAACTGCACGGCATCATGCCCTTCGCTCAGGTTGTGGAAGTCGTGACGCCCCGACCGCGCCGTTTTCGAACTCAGGGAGAGGTGACCATCCACACGTCGATGGTCCTCCCGGAAGAAGACTCCACGGTCGTCGATGGGATCGTCGTGGCAACCGTAGAGCGGGCCTTGCTCGACGGTGGAGCGGTGGTGAGTGATCGCAAACTCCAGTACTGCGTGGACGCTGCCGTTCGCCTGGGTCTTACAGATCACGAGCAACTCGCCAGTCTTCTCATGGCCCGGCGTAAGAAAGGCCGGCGTGGGGTGGGTCGTCTTGAACGGGTTCTCGAGCAATCACCTGACGGTTCGGTGCCTGAAAGCCGATATGAACGAGCGGCACTGACAATCGTTCGTGACTTCGGCCTCGAAGAGCCGGTTCTCCAGTATGTGGTCGTGCTGCCGTCAGGACGCAGGGTGAGGATCGACCTTGCTTGGCCACCGTCGTGGCTTGGAGTCGAGATCGACGGCCACGGCTACCACTCGACGCGAAGCGAGCGCGCTTATGACGCCGAGCGAGACAATGAGCTTTCGCTGATCGGATGGAACATGCTCCACTTCACAACCGACCAGGTCTTCAAGCAGCCGGGCCTCGTCGGCAACACAATCTGGCGGGCCCTGCAGACGGCCAAGGCCGGTGCCGACATCCCCAACTCATTCTTGTGACGCTTTGCCCCTCCTGTGGTAGGTCAACCGTCACAAGAAGAGGGGATTTACAGCGCCATCTGTCGCAAAACGAAATTGAGGATGCCGCCGTGGCGGAGGTACTCGACCTCGATCGGGGTGTCGACCCTGGCGACCACGGGGAACTCGATCACGTCACCCGAGAGACGGGTAGTACGGACCGTCAGCTCCTGGCGCGGGTGGAGGTCGTCGCCGAGGTTGATGTCGAAGGTCTCGGTCCCGTCCAGGCCGTGGCTGGCAGCGCTTTCGCCGGGCCGGTACTCGATCGGCAGCACGCCCATCATTACCAGGTTGGAGCGGTGAATCCTTTCGAAGCTCTCGGTGAGAACCACCTTGACCCCAAGCAGGAAGGTCCCTTTGGCCGCCCAATCCCGTGACGAACCCATCCCGTAGTCCTTGCCGGCAAGGACTACGAGCGGCACTCCCGCTTCCTGATAGTGCATGGCGGCGTCATAGATCCACTTGACCTGTCCGTCCAGGAAATCGGTTGTGACCCCTCCCTCTGTGCCCGGAGCCAGAAGGTTGCGAACCCGGATGTTGGCAAAGGTTCCTCTCGTCATGACGCGATCGTTGCCGCGCCGGGATCCATAGGAATTGAACATCGCCGGCTGCACCCCTTGTTCGATCAGATACTTACCGGCGGGGGAGTCAGGTTTGATCGACCCGGCCGGGCTGATGTGATCGGTGGTCACGGAATCTCCGAGCCGAACTAGCACCCGGGCACCCATGATCGGTGCCAGCGGCGTCACGTCTGGCCCAAGGCCCTGGAAGAAGGGAGGCTCCTGGATGTAGGTGGAGTTGGGATTCCACTCATAGAGGGCGCCGGTGGAGGTGCGAATGTCACGCCACTCATCGGATCCGGTGAACACGTCGGCATACTTGCTGGTGAACTGGCTGCGGGTCACGTTCTCGGCGACCACCCGTGCGATCTCTTCTTGGCTTGGCCAGATGTCGCGGAGGTAGATGCCGGATCCGGGAATCGGCTCGTTGAGCGGATCCCAGTTGACGGTGCCGGCCAGGGCATAGGCGACGACCAGTGGGGGTGAAGCCAGATAGTTCGCCTTAACGTCGGGCGAGATCCGGCCCTCGAAGTTGCGGTTGCCCGAGAGCACCGAGGCGGCCACCAGGCCACTTTGGTTGATCGCCTCGGAGATGTCGTCCGGGAGGGGTCCAGAGTTGCCGATGCAGGTCGTGCAGCCGTAACCCACCACGTAGAAGCCTGCGGCTTCCAAGTCGTCCAACAGCCCGGCCTTCTGCAGGTACTCGGTCACAACCTGTGAACCGGGAGCCAGCGACGTCTTCACCCAGGGCTTGCGGGTGATGCCCTTCTCGGCGGCGTTTCGAGCGACCAGGCCGGCGGCCATCATCACTTCGGGGTTGGAAGTGTTTGTGCACGAGGTGATGGCCGCGATCACCACATCGCCGTCGGTGAGTGTGAATTCTCCGCTGGGACCGTTCACCATGGCCTCGACCATGGCGCCGGTCCGTTCGTAGACGGTGACGGCGTGTTCGCTCCAGCTCTTCTTCATATCAACCAGGTCGATGCGGTCCTGGGGTCGGCGGGGTCCGGCCAGGGCCGGCTGCACTGTCGACATGTCGAGTTCCAGAGTCGAGCTGTAGACGATGTCATGCCGATCGTCTCGCCACAGGCCCTGATGGCGGTAGTACTGCTCAACGGTCGCCACCAGATCCTCGGATCTGCCGGTGAAGCGAAGGTACTCGAGCGTCTGAGCGTCGACCGGGAAGAAGCCAATGGTCGCCCCGTATTCGGGGGCCATGTTGGCGATGGTGGCCCGGTTTGCCACGGGCATGTCGTCGAGACCGGATCCGAAGAACTCGACGAACTTGCCAACCACTCCGGTGGCTCTCAACATCTCCGTCACTCGGAGAACCAGGTCGGTGGCGGTGGCGCCCTCGCTGAGCCGCCCGGTGAGACGGAAACCGATCACTTCCGGTAGCAGCATCGAAATGGGCTGTCCGAGCATGGCCGCCTCGGCTTCAATTCCACCCACACCCCAACCGACCACACCGAGTCCGTTGATCATGGTGGTATGTGAGTCGGTGCCGACTAGGGAATCGGGGAAGAGCCACTCTCCGTCGTCCCAGGCAACGTGGGCTAGATACTCGAGGTTGACCTGGTGGACGATCCCGGTGGCGGGTGGAACGACCCGGAAGTTGGTGAAGGACTGCTGGCCCCACTTCAGGAATTCGTATCGCTCCTGGTTTCTCTCGAATTCACGCCGGCTGTTGATCATCAATGCGTCGGGGCGGTTGAAGGCATCTACCTGAACGGAGTGGTCAATGACGAGATCCGAGGACACCCCCGGGTTGATCTTCATGGCCGAAATGGGGTCGCCGGTCATCCGCACGATGGCGGCGCGCATCGCCGCCAGGTCCACTATTGCCGGTACTCCGGTGAAGTCCTGGAGCACAACCCGCCCGGGGATGAATGGGATCTCGACATCGCCGACCTTGCGGGCGTCGTATGCGGCGATCTTGTCCACGTCCGATTGGTGTACGAGCTTCCCGTCGAGGTTGCGCACGGCCGCTTCCAGCAAGACCCGGATCGAATATGGGAGCTGATTGGTCCCCTCCAGGTCCGTCAGGGAGGCGATGCGGCGCTCGCCGAGGGGTGTGCGAAGGGTCTCAAATGTCATTGCCACGGAGTGTACTTTGAACCCCGGACGGTTCTGCAGAGGGCATCCACGAAACCCCGACATCCTTCTGCCAATCGAAAGACGATGGATCTTTGCGGAGTACCAAGTACCAAGTACTCGGTACTGGCGGCACTAGCGCCTGATCGTCACCGGGATCTGGGTGACACAGTCCTCGTCGAGCATGGTGTGAGGGATGACCACCGGAACGCAGTCCTGGCGCAGCACCCCCATGATCCCGGCGACCATGCCCCGGTCGAGTGAACAGACGACCTCGGGGTGACCGGTGGCTGCTTCACCGAAGGGGCAGTGACTGGTTACCAATCGTTGCCCTTCGAGATCGGCGCTGACCTCGAAGCCGACCCCACCCATCACCTTGGCCAGGGCCTGGACCGCTCCTACGTATCCCGGGTCGTCCGGGGTGCCGAGCGATTCGGCCAATTCGCGGCCGTACTCGCGCCCCACCTTTTCGGCCACGTCGGCAATCCCTGCGGGCTTCACATCGTCGAGCACTCGTACCAGGAGTTCGACCAGAAGGTCGTAACGCCGACCGGGATGGATCGAAATCGACTTGGAGGTCGCCTCGTAACACTTGGCGGGCCGTCCGGCGCCAGGACCCGTGCGGCCATTCTTCCGCTGGTGGGTGATACGGACGTATCCCTCCTCGGCCAATTTGTCGAGGTGATGGCGGGCAACATTGGGATGTATCGAGAACAATTCGGCGATGCGCCCGCTTGTCACGGGTTCGGCCGACTGCCTCACTGCGAGGTAGATCCCGCGACGAGTCGGATCGCCCAGCGCAGCCGCGAGGTCACCGATGCTGCGGTCGAGGCTGCTCGAATCGAGGGAAGAAAGGCTCATCTCCACCTGAAACTATAGTGACCGGGCCCTTCTAGCCACTATCTGCGTAGGGGAAACGTGCCTGTTTCGGAAGACCAAAGACTTGCTATCGAGGCTGTCATCGATCCCCTTCTGGCCCGGAGTATCGGGGAGTTGACGATGGTCGCCTCCCTGGAAAAAGGGCTCTTGGGTGGCCTCAAGGCCTCGATTTCGCTGCCGGTGCCCAACTATCTGTACGGCGACGAGTTGCGCAAACGGATTGCGGCAGCCGCGGGGGAGCGTGTGACCGTCGAGACCGCCGTCATGGACGATGACGCTCGCACCGCGATGATGACCCGTCTTCGCGACTCGGCCGGGCCCAGGGTCGGCCAGGGCGGATCCCCGACCCGCGTGATTGCGGTGTCCTCGGGCAAGGGGGGCGTCGGCAAGTCGTCTGTGACCACCAACCTGGCGGTCGCCCTGGGCCGTTTGGGCAAACGGGTCGGTGTTATCGACGCCGACATCTGGGGCTTCTCGATCCCGAAAATGCTCGGAATCACAGACGGCCCCGTCGTCATCGACCAGTCGATCATCCCCCCCATCGCCTACGGGATCAAAGCCATGTCGATGGACTATTTCGTGCCCGAAGACAAGGCCGTGGTCTGGCGCGGTCCGATGCTTCATAAAGCGATCGAACAATTCCTGACCGATGTCTTCTGGGACTCACCTGACTACCTCATCGTCGACATGCCGCCTGGAACCGGCGACATCGCTATCTCGATGAGCCAGTTCTTGCCCCGCGCTCAGGTCTTGTTGGTCACCACCCCGCAGCCGACGGCCCAAAGGGTCGCCCGACGGGCTGCTCTGATGGCCGAAACGGTCAATCAGGAGGTGATCGGCGTGGTCGAGAACATGAGCTGGTTCATTGCCGACGACGGTCGCCGATACGAGATTTTCGGCCGGGGTGGAGGTCAGGCGCTAGCCGACGAGGTGGGGGTTCCGCTGTTCGGCCAGGTGCCTCTTCTTCCGGCGATGCGTGAGGGTGCCGATGTCGGTCTACCGGTGGCCCTGGCCGCTCCCGGGAGTGAAGCAGCGGCCGCATTCGATGCGATCGCGGCCGAAATCGACAAGAGAAAACCGCGGGTTCGAAGCCACCCGCAGTTGGTGATCAACTCCTAGTTGCCTCGGTGACGAAGATGCCAAATCCGAGCAGAAGCGCCACTATCGAGAACAGCAGGAACAAGACTGCAAGGGCAAGGAAACAGGTTCCGACGATTCCGCACACCTTCGCGGCCTGGGCCAGGCTCTGACCGTCGGGCGGCCTCCTTCCCTCGTTAATCGCCCGTAGCTCGTCGCTTGCGAGCTTCCAGGCGACCGGTCCCAACAGTTGACAAATGACGATCGACAAGATTCCCAGCACAAGTGCCGTGGCCGCCTGGCCCTGCTCGGGGTATGGCCCACCCTGCGGGGCGGGTGGGACTGGATTCTGAGGGACGTCGGTCATTGAGTGCCTCCTAGACCGGTGGCAGGGTGCCGTTGATGAACCTCGCCAGCCAAACCACGATGAGCAACACAGCCACAACCATCAACCCTCCATTTATCAATGCCGCGCGCGGAGGTTTCCATCCCCAGAACCTTCGGCCAAGTGTCCAGATCACCGCGATCAGCCCCATGGTCAGGACGAGTGGGGCAAGGGGGTGATAACCCATCGACCTGTCTATGTCTCCCCGCAGCAGGAAGGCCATCGCTCGGCTCATCCCGCAACCGGGACACGCCATCCCGGTGAAAAGTGCCACCGGGCAGAGGGTCGGGCCGTCGTCGCTGGGAGTGGCCATGGTCATGAGGGCGAATACGGCGGCCGGAGCCACCGCCAACCAATGCACATAACGCCGACCGGCGGGAAGATGGTCGTGGGTGGTGGAAGCCACTTATTGAAGGCTGTCTAGGAATGGAATCGCCAGAATTCCCGAGAACGCGAGAAACAGACCGAGCGCCGACAGGACAACGCCCACAATTCCGCAGATGCGGCCGGCATTGGCGGTCCCTCGGTTCTCGGGGGCGCGCCGCCCCTCATCGATTGCCTTCAACTCGTTGTTCCCCATCACCCAGGCAGCAATCCCCAGGAAGCCACAGCAAACGATGCTGAGGATTCCCAGGACAAGGATCGTCGTAGCCTGGCTCTGCTCTGGATACGGGCTCTGCACCGGGACGGTCATGTCGGTTCGCTCTCCCTCTCTATTCTGATCCCGAGCCTAGATCGTCAAATCGTTTCGAGGCCGGTCCGGAGGCCATGCACCATCTCCTCGACATGCCCGGGGCTGAAGATGAGAGGCGGGGAGATCTGGAGGCCGTTACCCGCTATCGCTCGAGTTATGACGCCTGCCTTGCGAGCGGCCATCGCCACCCGCGGCGCCAGGGTGGCATCGGCGGGATCGAGCTGTAGAGCGGCCATGGCCCCGGTGCCTCCGCGAACTGCCACCGCCGGCCCCACCCCGATGAGAGTGTTCAGCGCTTCCACGAGCTCGGTCTCGAGCTGGAGCGCTCGGGCAAAGACGCCTTCCTCTTCATAGATCTGGGTAACGGCCAGGCCCGCCGCGCAAGCCGAGGCATGGCCGGAATAGGTGTAGCCGTGTCTCCAGATGACCCCGGGTTGGTCATAGAACGGAGCCGCCACTTTGGGGGAGGCGATCACGCCGCCGAGCGGCTGGTACCCGGCGGTGACACCCTTGGCGAAAAGGATCAAGTCGGGTTCGAGGCCGAAGCGGTTGGCGGCGAACCAATCACCAATCCTCCCAAATCCTGTGATCACTTCGTCTGAGATGAAGAGGCCCCCGGCCGAGCGCACCATGTCGCGCACTGCGAGGAGGTACTCGATTGGCACCGGCCTGACCCCACCGGCCCCTATCACCGGCTCACAGAAGATGGCGGCGATGCGGTCGGCCCCGGCATGGTCTATCGCCTTCTCGACCGCTTCGGCGTCGTCATGGGGCACGAACACGATGTCGCCCACCAGATCGCCGTAGCCGGATCGGTTCGGTTCTATTCCGCCCAGCGAGGTCCCGTACGTATGCATTCCGTGATAGGCCCAGTCGCGGGCGATGATCACACTCCGCTCGGGATTTCCGGTGACGGTGTGATACCGCCGAACAAGCTTGGCAGCGGTGTCGACGGCATCGGAACCGCCGCTGGTGAAGAACACCTTCGAGTTGGGGTCGGGGCTGTTGGCTGCGATTCGCGCGGCCAGCTCCAGGGTTGGACGCGTGGCGAAATCGGTGAAGGTGTGATAGGCGAAGAGCTCCTCGAGTTGGTGGCGCACTGCATCGGCCACGTCCAGCCTGCCGTATCCCAGGTTGGCGAACCAAAGGCCGGCGGTGGCGTCCAGGTAGCGGTTCCCGTCCTCGTCGTAAACCCGGCAGCCCTCGCCGCGAACGATGACAAATGGGTTGTGCTGAACGGTGTGCATATCCGCAAACGGATGCCAGAGAGAAGTCATACCCAGGAGGGTAAACGGGTGTACCGGCCCCTGAATCCCTGCTCTCCGCTAACGCGGATTGCGTCTCGACTCAGCCCGCCCTTACCTCGGCGATCAGCCTCGTCAGGCTCGCTTTGGCGTCGCCGAACAGCATCGAGGTGTTGGGCGCATAGAACAGGTCGTTCTCGATGCCGGCGAAGCCGGTGCTCATTCCTCGTTTGAGCACGATCACCCGTCGTGCCTTGTCGGCGTTGAGGATGGGCATCCCGAAGATCGGACTGCTTTCATCGGTCCGGGCCGCCGGGTTCACCACGTCGTTGGCTCCGATGATCAGGGCGATATCGGCTTCTTCGAATCGCTGATTGATCTCATCCATCTCGTACAGACGGTCGTATGGCACGTTGGCTTCGGCAAGAAGGACGTTCATGTGACCGGGCATCCTTCCGGCCACCGGGTGGATTGCGTAACGAACCTCTCCACCGTTCTTCTCGATCAGCTCGGCCAACTCCCGAACCTGATGCTGGGCTTGGGCGACCGCCATGCCATAACCGGGCACGACGATCACCGAATGGGCGTAGGCGAGTTGGAGAGCAGCGTCTTCGGGGGAGATCTGACTCACCTCGAGACCCACCGCACTTCGAACAGTCCCTTCGGTGGCACTTCCGAAGGCGCCGAACAGGATGTTGGCGAACGACCGGTTCATCGCCTTTGACATGACGATCGAGAGGATGAAACCGCTGGCGCCGTCCAGAGCCCCGGCGATGATCAGGACCTCGTTGCCGATGGCGAAGCCGGTCGCAGCGGCCGCCAACCCGGCATAGGAGTTCATCAGCGAGATCACCACCGGCATATCCGCCCCGCCGATGGGAAGCACCAACGACATGCCGATGATCGTCGCCAGAGCCAACATCCCGTAAAACGCGAACTCGGCCCCCGGGGTGAGAACGACGTAAACAAACAAGCCCACGGCGGCGCAGCCCATAGTCAGATTGACCAGGTTCTGGCCCTTGTAGGTGAGAGGACGACCGGGGATGAACTCGGCCAGCTTTCCGAAGGCGACGAAGCTTCCGGTGACTGTCAAAGCCCCAAACAGGACCTCGAATCCGAGGGCCGACATCTTGGCCACGGATATGGCGCGACCCTCACTGAGGTCGGTGTAGTACTCGGCTACTCCGACCAGCGTCGCCGCCAACGCACCAAACATGTGAGAGAAGGCGATCCGCTGAGGCATCGCCGTCATCGGGACCCACATTCCCAGGGGGTAGCCAATGATCGAACCGAGGATGAGCCCCACTGCGATCCACCCGTAGCTGACGACCTCGGCCTTGACCAGGGTGCCGACAATGGCAATGAGCATTCCCAGCGCCGCCAGGTTCATCCCTCGCCTGGCCTGGGCGGGTTTGGTGAGACTCCTGAGGCCGAGGATGAACAGGACCGAGGCGGCCAGATAGGCGAGTTGGGTTACGAGCTCTCTGCTCACGATTCAGCTCTGATCTGATGGGAGGTTGTTCGTGTCTCGATCGAGATCAGCTCTTGATAGGTGGCACGGGGGAGGCAGATCCGTCGAGCTTCGATGGCCGGAACATTCGAAGCATGCGATCGGTGATCAAGAATCCGCCGACGACATTTGCCATGGCACAGGTCACGGCGATGACGCCGAGAACAGTGGCCAGCGTGTTGCGATCGGAGCCCGCCGCCACCAATGAGCCAACCAAGGATATGCCGGAGATGGCGTTGGTCGCCGCCATCAATGGAGTGTGGAGCAGTGCCGGTACCCGGGTGATGATCTGATAGCCGACGAACCCCGCAAGCACGAAAACATATAGGTCGGCGATGGACATCGCAGGTGAGGTTAGGGCCTGTTCCCGGCGCTATGCATCATCCTTATGCCACGGTCGCGACCCAAGCGGTCGGCCTCCTGAGCCGACGGTTATGAGCACCGGGCTGTCCTACAGTTCTCCTATATGTCGTTCATGTCGCGTGAACAGATGCTGGCGGCCGCCCTGGAGGTCGTCGGTGAGATTGGGCCCGATGAGCTTTCCGATCGGATGTCAGCCGGGCCAGTGGTATTGATCGACTGCCGGGAGACCAACGAGTTTCCCACCGGCGTGATCCCCGGCGCCCATCTCCTTCCCCGGGCCATTCTCGACGACGTGACAGCAGCCGGGATCTCTCCTGACGCCGACATAGTCGTGTATTGCGCCAGCGGCGTCCGCTCGCTGGTCGCCGCCCGCAACCTGCACGATGCCGGTTTCACCAAGGCCACCTCCTTGGCTGGAGGCATCCATCTGTGGGCCATGGAGGGCCGGGGGGTGGTGGCTCCCTCCGGCAAGCTCACCTCCGAGCAGCGTCAGCGTTACGCCCGACATCTAGTTCTCCCCGAGGTGGGGGAAAAGGGTCAGCAGAGGCTGCTCGATTCGAAAGTGGCGATCATCGGCGCCGGAGGTCTCGGTTCCCCGGTAGCCCTCTATCTGGCGGCGGCAGGCGTCGGCCATATCGGGATCGTTGACCACGACGTTGTCGATCTTTCCAACCTTCAGCGGCAGATACTTCACGGTGTCGACCGGATCGGACGCCCCAAGGTCGATTCGGCCCGCCAGACCATTGCTGCCATCAATCCCGATGTCGAGGTCGTCGCCCATCGCACCCAACTCCAGGCGTCGAACGCTCTCGAATTGCTTCGCGATTACGACCTGATCGTTGACGGTTCGGATAACTTCCCAACCCGCTACCTGATCAATGACGCCTCCTTGCACCTACGGATTCCCGTAGTGCATGGATCTATTTTCCGGTTCGAGGGCCAGGCCTCGGTGTTCGTTCCGTACACCGGACCTTGCTACCGCTGCTTGTTTGCCCAACCACCACCTCCCGAACTCTCGCCGAACTGCGCAGAAGCCGGTGTGTTTGGTGTTCTGCCTGGGATCATCGGCTCGATCCAGGCGATGGAGGCCATCAAATTGCTGCTCGGATTGGGCGACCTGCTGGCCGGGCGGTTGCTCATCTACGACGCACTCGAGCAGGACTTTTCCACCGTCAGGGTCAAGCGAAACCCTGATTGCCCGGCCTGCGCAGATCCGGCCCACCCACCACCGCTGGTCGACTACGACGCGTCGTGCCGCCCCGAAGCTGTCACCGGCGGATAGTCATCTGACGTTGATCTCGACCGGCTCAGCTATTCGATTCCTTATCTCCCAGCCTGAGATCTCGCCGCCGACGACGATGAGGTGAACCCACTCAGGCTCGTTTGCCAGGGCCAGGTCGGTTCTCGAGGGATGGCTCGGGCCGCTGGGATGGGAATGGAACGCCCCGATGAGATCCCAGTCGTTCGACAGGGCATGACGCCAGGATCGGAAATGCTCGGTGGGAGCGATGGTGAAAGTAGTGGGGGAGTGGTCGGCGTTGGTGAGCGGATAGACAAACCGCACGACATCTGGCTCACCGGCCAGAAGCCCACAGCATTCCTCCGGCGTCGAGAAGGTCTCGTGAGCGCGTATGGCTTCGGCAGCCGCGGCCGGAAGCAGGAGGTGCCTCACAGATAGGGCTCGACCCATCGTTGGCTGGATTCCCACAGCAGACTGCGCCCGGTCGCATCCGTCACCGCCTGGCCCGGTGTCCGCAGGCCCTCCGGGGCGAGGTAACCGCCGGATGGAAGGGATGGATCCGTGGCTGCTCTCACTAATTGCAGAGCCCCCACCTCGGCCGGGGCCATCCGGCGTGTCACGAGAGCCCGAGCGGGTTGTGGGATGCGACGCCAGAGGTCGGTCGCCGCCAGCCCTGGATGAACTGCCAACGACTTCACTCCCTGGTTGCGCTCGGCCAACTCCACCGCCAGCGCGGCCATCGCCGCTTTGGAATGTGAGTACTCCCTCCATCCCGTGAGGCTTCGGGTCTTGCCCCTGGCCAGGGCCGGGTCGAGCTTCGGGATCAAGTAGTGGGCGTTGGATGACACGTTGATCACGGTCGTGATCGCGAGGTGCGTCTGGAGGACGAGTGTCAGGAGAAAATGGGAGACATAGTTGACGCCGAAGGCGAGTTCGAAACCATCACGGGTGACCCCCCGCTTTCCCGCCGTCGCCGCATTGTTGATCAGGATCAAGGACTCACGATGACCATCATCAATGACGTCGTCGGTTATCGAGCGGGCGGCGGCTGCCACCGAGGAGAGATAGCTCAGGTCCGCCTCGAC
The DNA here is from genome assembly GCA_964586615.1 of uncultured Acidimicrobiaceae bacterium. Taxonomy (GTDB): domain Bacteria; phylum Actinomycetota; class Acidimicrobiia; order Spongiisociales; family ZC4RG35; genus DATEEG01. Next base: position 22,238 of record CAZPIZ010000004.1, read on the forward strand.
CAATCGATGAGAAGCGCCCTGCGAGTCGAGTTCGGTCTGGACGACCCGATGTCTTTCCGGCGACCTTCCGACGAGGACCAGCCGGGCACCTAGAGAAGCCAGGTGCCTCGCCGCAAAGCGCCCGATTCCGGCCGAAGCGCCGGTGATGATCACTGTCGAGCCCGCCAACGAATGGCCGGCGGTCAAAGCTCTGCCTTGAGGGCAGCGATCAGAGCTTGATACTGGTCAAGGTCGTTGTACGGTGCGGCGGAGATCCTGACGTTGCGTTGCGGCCAGAGGGGGAAGGGAAATACCGGCACCTGGATCCGGTATTTCTCGAATAAACGGGGGCCGAGGGGATCAAGAGGCCCCGTCATCGTTTCCTTGCTATCGGGCAACGGAACCGCCGCCAGCGACCCGATCATCGAGTCGGGGGCCGGTGGCTCGACTCCCAGAGAATCGCAGAGCAGGTCCCTGGCGGCCAGGGCAAGGCTCCGGTTGTGGTCCATGGTCCCTTCCAACCCGTTCGGATAGAGCGAGCTCAGGAAGTCGATGGCGGCGGGGACCGAGAGATGAGGCGAGGGATCGTCGGCACCCATGTAGTCGAACAGGACATGGAATCGGGGGCGGTCGGTGCGAGGGTCATTCCAACCGTGACTGATGACCGGCGGTACCAGGTTCTCGCCTAGCCCGGCTCGGGCCCACAAGAACCCCGAGCCTTTGGGTGAGCTCAACCACTTATGGCAATTGCCCGTGTAGTAGGAGGCACCGAGCCGGTTCAGATCAAGGGGAACCATCCCCGGCCCGTGGGCACCGTCCACCATGACCGTCACCCCTCTGGCCTCGAGGGGGGTGATTATGGCTTCGATTGGGAGGACAAGACCGGTGGGTGAGGTGACGTGATCGATCAGGACGAAGCGGGTCCGATCGGTGACCGCCGACAGGACCGCGTCCACGACTCGCTCGGAGGAATCAAGGGGAAAGGGAGCTTCGGCGATCACCACCCTGGCATCTGACTTCGCGGCCGCGTAGTCGAGGGCATTGCGACAGGCGTTGTAGACGTGATTGATGGTCAGCAACTCGTCGCCCGGCTCGAACGACAGCGAACGTACGACTGTATTGACACCCATCGTGGCATTGGTCACGAAAACCAGATCGGCCGGGTTGGCTCCGACCAGGGCTGACAGCTGGGCCCGGGCATCGTCGAGAGCCGGCTCGAAGGCCTCCAACACAAAGCCGGTCGGGTTGGCTTCGATGAGGCGACGCCACCGATCCTGCTCTTCGAGGACCGGTTGGGGAGTCGCACCGAAGGAACCGTGGTTCAGTTGGATGATCGTGGGGTCGAGAAGCCAGCTCATCAAACCCCTTTTGGCGCGGACATTCGACACCAGGAAAGCAGACCAACGCGCCAAAACGGGGGGTCCCCGGTCTCTATCGCCGCTTTCGGGGATGGCGGGGTGGAACCGATGTCTCCAGCCGGGCCAGCACCTGGGAGAACTCCGTTCCCCAGCAGGGGACGAACTCCCGTCCGACCGCCTTGACGAGGCGCGAGATCTTGCCGTCCCGCTGGTACCAGAACACTTCCGGGCTGATCGATCCGGGCCCGTCTACGAACCACTGGCTGCCGATCTCGATCATGCCGGCGACAGAGGCCGTGATGCGATCGTCGTTCACCTCGGTGTAGAGGAGCGCGTCACGGCACGGCGCCATCGCCACGGCTCCGAATAGGTTCTTCGGCGACAGCAAATGGTCGAGAGAGAGAAGGACGCTCGAAGCGAAGAAGTTGGCCCGGACCCACACCAGCCTGCTGTCTCCTCTTGCCAGGATTCTTCGTTCCCGGGGCTCGTCCCAGATTGTCTGTTGGCGGGCATCCTTGAAGGCGCGGTCTACGGAGACTCCCCATGAATCGATCTGTGGAGGGGAGACGGTGATGCAGCCGACATCGTTGCGCATCATCAGGATCTCATCGAGCCCATCGCAGATCCGGCGGTAGGCCGCCCAGCCGGGATCGGAGCCGTCGGCGCTCAACCGGACCCGGAGGTTGGGACCGGCCTGCTCGTAGTCCGGGGGGAATTCCGGGCTGATTGCGCCCAGCATTGTCAGCCTCTCTCCAACCCGCACGGGCCACTCGTCCTCAGGGATGTCTGATAACTCTTGGGCCAGGTTGACGAGGCCGTAGACGCCACCCCTGCGATCCCGTACCGCCCACCCTCCCTCCAGCACCTCCACTTCGTCCCTGCCCAGGTGATCGAGGACGATTGACAACAACTGTTCGTGTTGGGTGGTATTGATCGACGACATGGCTCTGGTGTACCGTCCGGCGAGGGTGAATTCAAGAGGGGCGGTCGACACCCCCGACCGATTAGGTTCTTTGGAATGGACCAAGCCCAAATCGATGGGACCCTGACTACGGCGGAGGCAGCGCTGGCTTCGGGTGGAAAGGTCGACCTCGGTGTGCTCGGCTTCTGGAAGGCAGTTACCGCCGTTAAGAAACAACCCGACATGGTCGAGGTGTTTGCGGATCGCATCGGACGCATTGATCGGGAGGCATTCGAGCGCTGGGCATTGTTGAAGTTGCCTTCGGGGGTGGGCACCGCCCTGTCAACTGCCGCTACCGCCGGAGGCCTGGCGCTGATCGGATGGGCCTATCGATTGACCGGGACCGCTCAAGGCCTGGCTCTCCTGGTCGGGACGGGCATCGTTCTCACGGCCACCCATGGCCTGGCGCACTGGGTGGTGGCTCGGGGCCAGGGCATGAGGGTCACGTATTGGTTTGTGGGCACCATGCGCCAGCCCCAGCCCGGAATCAAGGTCGACTACGCCACCTATCTTCGGACCCCGGCCCGGCAGAGGGCATGGATGCACGCCTCAGGAGCGATCGTCACCAAGGTCGTCCCCTTCATCTCGCTCGCCCTGGGATTGCTGATGGGGGCTCCCACCTGGACTTTGGTCATTCTGGGACTGCTCGGGGTCGTGCAGATCACCACCGACGTGCTCTGGTCCACCAAGGCCTCGGACTGGAAAAAGTTCAAACGAGAGATGGCGGTGGCGAGGGTCGGCTAAAACCAATCCATGCCCCTTCCGGTGGTCTTTCCCGACAAGCACAGCCTTCACGTCCCCGATGGGGAGATCTGGGTTGGTGTCCGGATCGCCGGCACCGAGCTCCCCGCCCGCGGCGAGGCCATCGCGGAGGCGTTGAGGGCGGCAGGGCATTCCTTGGTGCCCACCCTGCCGATATCGGATGACGACCTGACGGCCGTACACACGCCCGATCTGATCGACTTTCTCCGGACGGCCTGGGACCGCTGGCAGACCTCGGGTTACCCGGTCGATCCCGGCCAGGATCGGGTCGTGCCCTATGCCTTCCCTCTGGCCGGCCTCACCTCGGGCAGGCCACCCCGTCGGCCGGTTTCGATCGGCGCCCTCACCGGGATGTTCGCAATGGACACCATGACCCTCATCGGCGAGGGGACCTGGGAGGCCGTGGAGGATGCTGCCGCCGCTGCCATCACGGCCGCCACCATGGTCGGAAAATCCGAGCGTGCCGTCTACGCGGCCGTTCGCCCCCCCGGCCATCATGCCGGGACCTCGTTCTACGGAGGCTCCTGTTACCTCAACAATGCCGCACTGGCGGCGCAGCGGCTACTTGATCGGAGCCTTGGCCCGGTGGCCGTCATCGACATCGATGCCCACCATGGAAACGGGACCCAGCAGATTTTCTACGAGACCGATCGGGTCCGGTACGGCTCCGTTCACATCGATCCCGGTGCCGGCTATTTCCCGCACTGGCTCGGTTTCGCCGACGAGCAAGGCACGGGCGACGGTGAGGGTGCCAACCTCAATCTGCCCCTCGACCCCGGCACCGGTGACGGTGGCTGGCTCGGGGCGGTCCAAAGGTTGGCGGAGTTCGCCGCCGGATCCCGGTCTCTGGTGGTGTCTCTCGGGGTCGATGCCTGGATGCACGACCCCGAAAGCCCTCTCCAGGTGACGGTCGACGGATACACACGGGCGGGGGCGTTGCTGGGTGCTCTCGATCTGCCGACCGTGATCGTGCAGGAAGGGGGCTACGACCTCTCCCATCTCGGTGCTCTCGTCGTCGGGTTTCTCGACGGGTTCGAGGGCGGGTGATAATGGCCCGGTGGCTCAACCCGCGACGGAGGAATCGAAAACGGCGTCGACCGGTGGCCTTGTCGCGGTGGGAGTGGCGACCGGAATACTGGCTGGTCTCCTTGGAGTAGGGGGAGGGATCATCATGGTCCCTGCTCTCGTCGCCGTTGGGTTCAGCCGGCATCGGGCCACGGCTTCGTCGCTGGCGGCGATCCTTCTCATCGCCATCGCCGGCGCCATCGCCTTCGGTGCCGCCGGGGACGTCGATGTTTCCACCGGCATCGCCTTGGGCCTCGGTGGCCTCGTGGGTTCGACGGTAGGCGCCCATTGGATGAACCGCCTTTCGGGCGTCACCCTCGCCAGGATCTTTGGGGTGGTGCTGCTTGTGGCAGGCATCCGCATGGCGATCGGCGGCGGAGTTCGCGAGGGTGGATTCGATCTCGATCCGGTCGTTTCAATCGGACTCGAGTTGCTGGTCGGGACCCTCACCGGGATTCTCTCAGGGCTGGCCGGAATCGGTGGAGGCATCGTGTTGATCCCCGCCATGGTCCTTTTGTTGGGGATTGATCAGCACACGGCCGAAGGCACTTCCCTGATGGCGATCCTCTTCACCGCCGCAGCCGGCACCCGGGTCAACATGCAGAATCGCCACGTCGATTGGCGGGTGGTATGGATCCTGGGGATCGCCGGCGCGGTCATCGCCCCGGTGTCGGCGGTGCTGGCTCAACGAATACCGGCCGACATCCTGGGCCGGGTTTTTGGAGCCTTCGTGATCATCAACGCGGTTCGGACTCTCTGGAAGAGTCGCAAAGGTTGAGCTAGGCCTTCTTCAGCTCCAGCGCCGCCGAGTTCATGCAATAGCGCTGGCCCTCGGGTCCCGGCCCGTCTGGGAAGACATGGCCCAGGTGCCCACCACACCGGGCACAACGGACCTCGGTTCTGACCGTGCCGAAGCTGGAGTCGGTTTCGGTTTCAACGCCTTCTTCCGATAGAGGACGCGTGAAGCTTGGCCACCCGGTTCCAGAGTCGTACTTGTCCTTCGCGTCGAACAGCTCGGCACCGCAGCCCGCACAGAGGTACTGCCCCGGCTCCTTCGAGTTCCAGTGCTCACCGGTGAATGCCCGCTCGGTACCGGCCTCTCGCAACACGTGGTACTGCTCGGGTGTCAATCGCTCCCGCCATTCCCGATCCGTGAGGTTTTCCAAATGTGGCTCCTTTGCTCTGGTAATCAGATCAACCCGCCTGAGCTGCATTCCGTTCCAGTGTCTCCAGGGCCACCACCGGGATCCGTCGGGGGGTTCGCCGCTGGTACTCGGCGTAGCTTTGGTGGACGTCGTCTATGAACCTCTGATAGAGACGGCTCCGCTCGGGTTCGTCCAGTTCCCGGGCCACCACCGCCACGGTCTCCCCACCGATCACCACCTTGGCTCTGGGGTCGGCCGAGAGATTGAGCCACCAGGTCGGGTGCCGGTCGTCTCCGGCGTTGGTGGCCACGACGATCAATCGACCTCCATCTTCCAGGCGACCTCCATCTTCGAGGTAGGTGAGGGCCACCGGCCGAGGCTCACCCGATTTCCGTCCGA
>CAZPIZ010000005.1:0-15243 GCA_964586615.1 uncultured Acidimicrobiaceae bacterium
CCTCCAGCGACTTGAGGGCTCCGTCAAGAAGGCGATCGGTTATGGCCTGGTTGAACGTGGCCACGGCGACACCGATCGTGAGGTCGGCCGGGTTTCGTCCGGGACCAAGATCCTCAACAATCACGACTCGGTCCGGGCTGGTCTGGATCTGGCTGGCCTGGATCGGGCCCACCGCCATCCGGCACGAGGCCGGATTGCTCGTCGAAGAGATGGCCGAGTTTCGTCGCCTTGGTCCGGAGATAGCGTTCGTTCTCGGGGTTGGGCGAGATCGAGAGGGGAATTTGTTCGACGATCGAGAGGCCGTAACCCTCGATGCCGGCTCGCTTGGTGGGATTGTTGGTAAGGAGCCGCATCGACCGAACGCCCAGGTCGTAAAGGATCTGGGCACCAACCCCGTAGTCGCGGGCATCGACCGGGAGGCCAAGGTCCTGGTTGGCCTCGACCGTGTCCCGATCCAGATCTTGAAGGTTGTAGGCCTCGAGCTTCTTCAAGAGGCCGATCCCTCGCCCTTCGTGCCCGCGGATGTAGAGGAATACACCCCGGCCTTCCTCGGCGATGCGGCTCATCGCTTTCTCGCGTTGGGCTCCGCAGTCACAACGCCGGCTGTCGAAGACATCTCCCGTCAGGCATTCAGAGTGAACCCGGACGAGAACTTCCTCTCCGTCGCCAAGCTCACCCATCACCAAGGCCAGATGTTGACGATCGTCGACCAGGGACCGATATCCGACGGCCCTGAACTCACCGACCGGGGTCGGCAGCCTGGCCTCGACGGCCCTCTCGACCAGACGCTCGTTCCGTCGCCGGTAGGCGATCAGGTCGGCGATGCTCCCAATGAGGAGGTCGTGCTCTTTGGCGAACCGCTCGAGTTCGGGGAGCTTGGCGACCGTGCCGTCGTCGTTCATGATCTCGGCCAGCACCCCCGCCGGGTACAGCCCGGCCAGATTGGAGAGGTCGACGGCCGCCTCGGTATGGCCGGCCCGCTTCAGGACCCCACCGGGTTCATAACGAAGCGGATAGACGTGACCGGGCCTGGCCAGATCTTCTGCCCTGGTCTCCGGATCTATCAGGACCTGGATAGTGCGGGTGCGGTCTGCTGCCGAGATTCCGGTTGTGGTGCCCAGCCGGGCGTCGACGCTCACAGTGAAAGCGGTCCGGCGGACGTCCGTGCTGTGACGGACCATCATCGGCAAGTCGAGCTCGTCCAACCGGTCCCCCACCATGGGGACCGTGAGGATGCCACTCGAATGACGGATCATGAAGCCGATCTTCGATGCGGTCACCTGATCGGCGGCGATGATCAGGTCGCCTTCGTTTTCCCGGTCGGCGTCGTCGACCACGATGACCATGTCACCGCGAGCAATCGCCCCGACGAGTTCTTCAACCTTCGCAAAGCTCAAGGTTGTCGCTCCATCAGCCTCTCCACGTATTTGGCGAGAACATCGAACTCAAGGTTGACCTGATCGCCCGGCTCGCGCAACCCAAGGGTTGTCACGGAGAGCGTGTGGGGGATCAAAGCGACCTCGAACTCGCCGGCACCGACCGAGGTTACGGTCAGGCTGACACCGTCAACCGTGATCGACCCCTTCTCGACCACGTAACGAAGGTATTCTGGAGGCGCCGCGATCTTGATCCTCCGACCCTCGCCCTCGGGCTCCATTTGGAGAATTTCACCGGTGGCGTCGACGTGGCCCTGGACGATGTGACCGTCAAAGCGGCCATCGGCTCGAAGCGGGCGCTCCAGATTGACCCGATCCCCCGCCTCCAGCGAGCCCAGGTTGGACCGCCGCAGGGTTTCGGCTACCACATCGGTCGCCACCCCCATCTCTCCGATCTCGACCGCGGTCAGGCAGACACCGTTGACGGCAATTGAATCTCCGACTTCGAGACCCACCGCCAGATCTCCGACGTCGAGGGACAGCCGCCGCCCGCCATTGGAGTCTGCAATCCACATGACAGCGCCGAGCGATTCAACGATTCCGGTAAACATGGATTTACGAATGGTGGGTGGTAGGTGGTGGGTTTCGAACCGGGACCCATTCAACACGGAGGTCGGGACCCAGTCTCACAACGTCGACAATATCGACTTCGAAGGAGTCTGCCAGGGTGTTCCAGGTTCCATCAAACAGCCCTAACCCGCGGCCACCGGCGATTCTTCCGGCCAAGTAGAAAACCCCCTTGTCCACCAGGCCACGGTTCCACAAAGCCGAGGCCAGACCCGCTCCACCCTCCACCAATAGGTCGAGATAGCCCTGGTCGCCGATGGCTCGAAGAGCCTCGTCAGGCAGAGGACGACCGTCGGGCCCCAACGGGACCTGCATTACTTCGGCAGTGGTGTCGAGGTTTCGACCGGTGACCAGCAGAGGTTGGCGTTGCAGGACCTTGCTGGCCGGAGGAAGGTTGCGAACACCTACCAGCACGATGGGGCGTGGTTGGGGGCCCGCAAACCCGGGGAGGCGGACATCGAGTTGGGGATCGTCAGAGATCACGGTTCCCGACCCCACCATCACCGCGTCAGCTTCGGAGCGAAGCCTGTGTCCGTCTTCCCGCGCCGCCTCCCCTGTGATCCACCGGGAGGACCGATCGGAAGCCGCCAGTTGCCCGTCGAGGGTCAAGGCCGCCTTGAGGGTCACCCGTGGCCGTCCCGTCCGACGATGGTGGAAATAGGCCGGATCCAGTGCTTCGGTTTCTTGGGCGAGAACGCCTTCCTCGACCTCGATCCCGCGAAGACGCAACTCGGCGATTCCCCGCCCAGCGACGCGGGAGTCCGGATCGATGGCGCCTACGACCACCCTCGCCACCCCGGCATCGATGAGAGCGCCGACACAAGGTGGGGTTCGACCATGGAAGGTACAAGGCTCGAGGGTGACAATCACCGTCCCGCCCCGAGCTCGGGGCCCGGCCGCGGTCAGGGCTGCCGCCTCAGCGTGGGGATGACCGGGGCCCAGGTGGGCGCCCTCACCGATCACTTCTCCGGCCTGGCTCAAGGCCACGGCTCCGACCCGGGGATTGGGGTGGGTGCGGTGTGATCCCGCCAGTTCGATCGCCCGGCGCATGTGGGCGGCGTCGTCCTGACGACTCAAGCCGGCACCTAGGTCGTTCGGCGGTCGATCTCGAAGGATGACCCGGTTCGCTTCTTGGCGAACTCCTTCATCTCAACCGCGATCGCCGATGCTTCCCACTGGGAAGCGATCGGACGGTGGACATTGGTAACCACTCCAAGGGAGATCGACACCATCGGGAAGGCATACCTCTCGCCGCGGCGGTCGATGACCTCGATATAGCCCCTCAATGCATCGGCGGTGTCGTAGTAGTCAAGGATGCCGTCGTCGAAGCGCTCGATGACGCGCTTGCAGTACTCCTCGGCGCGCTCCGCCGTGACCAGGGTCATGAAGTCGTCTCCGCCGATATGACCGACGAAGGCATCCATCTCCCCGATCTCTTCGGTGGCGGTGCCAAGACACCTGGCACAGAATCGAATCACCTCGTCGCCTCGCATGAAGCCGTAGTGGTCGTTGAAGGCCTTGAAGTTGTCGAGGTCGCAGTGGATAAGGGCAAAGGGTGCCCCGGTACCGATACGGGTCTCGATCTCCTGACCGATCCGGAAGTTGCCGGGCAATCCGGTCAGAGGGGAAAGATCACGAGCTGCCTGGGTGCGACGCAAGACTGCCTTCACCCGGGCCACCAGTTCGGTTATATCGAACGGCTTGGTGATGTAGTCGTCGGCACCGAGTTCAAGGCCTCGCACCCGGTCCTCCGGGAGTCCGCGGGCGGTAAGCAAGATGATCGACGTGTTGCCGGTGGTGCCGTGGGCCCTGATCCGTCGAAGGGCGGTGAGCCCGTCCATTCTCGGCATCATGATGTCGAGCAGGATCAGCTGGGGTGGATCGACCATGGCCTTGTCGACGGCCTCCCGGCCATCCTCGGCGGTGTCGACGTCGTAGCCCTCCAACTCGAGGTTGATCTTGACGAACTGAAGGATGTCAGGGTCGTCGTCAACGACCAGAATTCGTTCGCTCATTCCTGTTTCCAATTCTTGCCTTCAATCAACCGACGTAGGTCGCGGATAGCCCCTGCTGGGTCGGTCGCACCGAAGACCGAAGTGCCAACCACAAAAACCGTGGCCCCGGCATTCTTGGCCGAAATGATGTTGTCTGACGATACGCCGCCATCGATCTCGATATCGGCGCCTAGGTCGTGCGACTCAATCCAATTCCGGGCCTCCTCGATCTTGGGGAGGACCTCCGGCATGAAGGATTGCCCGCCAAAACCGGGGTTTACGGACATCACGAGCAGCATATTTACATGTTCCATGAACGGGGCGACGGCAGAAAAGGGGGTCGGGGGGGAGACAACGAGGCCGAAGCCGAGGTCGTGGGCGGCGGCTGCCTTGATGGCCTCGGTCGGGTCCGGAATCGCCTCGATGTGCATCGTGACCATGTCCACCCCTGCTGCCGCCAATTCGGGCAGTAATGCGTCGGGGTTGGTTGTCATGAGATGGCAGTCGAAGGGCAGCTGGGTATACCGGCGCAAGGAAGCGATGACGGGCAGGCCGAAGCTGATGTTGGGGACGAAGTGTCCGTCCATAACGTCGAGATGGAGGAGGTCGGCATCGGACTCGATGGCACCTACCTCGTCCACAAGATGTCCGAAATCGGCAGCCAGCAGGGAAGGTGCGATCCGATAGCTGGCCATCGCCGCCAGTGTACCGAGCGCCAATCCAGCCCTTTCAAGCGCGCGAAAATGACCCCTGACCGGTGAGCGCGCTCAGCTGATAATTCTCAGTTCGGCTCGATGATCGCGACGAACATTCCATCGGTGCCGGTCAGGTGCGGCGCCAGCAACAGCCCGTCGCCCCAAACTCGACCGGGAAGATCCTCAGGTGGATGCGCCCCGAATCCTTTCACAATCTCCACCGTCTCGGCGGGCGTGACCGTGCACACCGAATACACCAGACGACCGCCCGGAGCTACCAGCTCGAGAGCGGCAGTGAGCATTCGTTTTTGGAGTACCGCCAGTTCCTCCACTCCTGCGGCCGTGACCCGGTGCCGGATCTCGGGTCGACGGCGCAGGGTCCCGAGTCCCGAACAGGGGGCGTCGAGCAAGACCCGATCCATCGTTGCCGGTTTGAGCGGTAGGAAGGCGCCGTCACCGACGATCCAGGAGGCTTCGGGGGCCCGGCGGCTGGCCCTCAACACCCGTTTCAAGCTGCTGTCAAGGGCAATGACCCTCGAGCCACTAACCCCTGACTTGGTCGTGACGTCGACCAGGTGCATGGTCTTCCCTCCGGGGGCAGCCGCCAGGTCGGCCACCAGATCCCCGGGGTGGGCCATGACCGCCTGCCCCACTGCAACCGACGACGGATCCTGAAGCGGATACGTCCCCAGGCGTCCCGGGTCGATTTGATAGGCGTCGGGGATACCCGGGACGGGGATTCCATCGGGAACTGGCATGCCCGGCCGATGGCGCACGGATACCGGAGCGTCAGAGAGCGAGGCGGTGGCAAACGATGTGGTCTCTTCCTCACCCCAGGCTTCGTCCAGCCCGAGGACGAGCCAGTCGGGAAGCGCTAGCTCGAGCGATCTGGCCTCGATCCCGGTCCCAAGCTCGGGCTCTCCGGCCGCCAGTCGTCTAAGCAAGGCGTTGGCAAACCCGGCGGCGCGCCCGCTGACGGATCGCACGACCTCAACGCCGGTGTCGACCGCGACCGGGGTTGGTGCTCGTCCGAACCAGAGTTCGAAGGTGGCAACCCTGAGGGCGTCGAGGACCGCCGACTCGATGTCATGGAGGTCGCGGGAGGCGGCGACCCCGATCCCCCGATCGATGCGTTGAAGGCGCCGAATCGTGCCAAAGGTCAACGCCTCTGCCTGCTTGCGGTCGAGGTCGGTCAGAGCCCCGGTCACAGCCGCGAGGGCTTGCTGGGTCCATGCCCCTTCTCGCACCACCCGGCCCACCACCCTGGCGGCAGCCAACCGGGGACCGGTCCCGACTTTCACGGGGTGGTCAGGCTCGGCGGGTTCCGAAGCCCTCGCATCCAGGCGGAGGCGGGCATCGGTCGTTTGCCTGGTGGCTGGACGATCAGGAGTTCCAGGGCGCCTCCCGGTGCTCCGATCAGGACCCGGTCGGCGACGACCGTGATTTGGCCCACCGCGACTGACAAATCCAGACGACTGCCGGCAAGGACTCGCAGGCGAATATCGTCGACCGTCAGCACCGCCCCCGGGCTGGGAGCAAGTGCCCGGATCCGGCGGAGGAGGCCCTCGACAGGCTCATGTGGATCGAGCGACAGGTCGGCTTTGGTGAGTTTGGGGGCATTGGTTACACCGATCCCGGGCTGAGGGGTGGACATCAGTGTGCCATCGGTCCACGGATGGAGGTTCTCGATCAAGAGCTCCGCCCCGATCCTCGCCAGCCGCGCCGTCAACTCCCCCCCGGTCTCCTCACGACCAACGACCACCTGCCTGGCTGCAACGATCGGACCGGTGTCGAGACCCTGATCGAGATTCATGAGCGTCACTCCGGTCTCCTCGTCTCCAGCCAGGATGGCAGCCACGACCGGGCCGGCTCCCCGCCACCTCGGTAGAAGGGAAAAGTGAATGTTGAGAAAGCCTCGGGCCGGGATGGCAAGAGCTTGGGGGCTGATCAGGGTGCCAAAGGCGGTGACGACTCCGACATCGACCGCACCCACCTGGATCAATGCATCGGTCAGTTCGGAGGAATTGGCTGGTTGGAGAACGGCAATACCGAGATCTGCGGCCGCCTCCTTTACCGGCGAAGGCGAGGGGCGGCCCGATCTCCCCTTCGGTTTGTCAGGGCGGGTGATCGCAGCCACCACCTCGGCCGCCGCCGACAATGAACGAAGCGATGGAACCGCAGCATCGGGGGTTCCAAGGAATACCGCCCGAACCGGTTGCCGGCTCACTCGGTTTCGGCCAGACCTAGGACCGCGTTGCGAAGCTCCTTCAGGGCCTGTTTACGGGTCTTGTTGTCGAGACGCTCGAGCACAAGTATGCCGCTGAGATGGTCGATCTCGTGCTGGAGCACCCGTCCCATCAACTCGTCCCCGGAGTATTCGACCTCGTTCCCGTCGAGATCCAGTCCCTTGGCTCTGGCAAAGCCAGGTCGGACGAGGGGCCAGAAGTAACCGGGCACCGACAGGCAACCCTCGTCGTACTCGAACTCTCCAGAGGTCTCGACCAGTTCCGGGTTGATCAGGACCCGAGCCCCGTTGCCGTCCTGGGCATCGAAGACCACCACCGCCCGCGGTACCCCGATCTGTGGTGCCGCCAAACCCACCCCTGGTGCGTCGTACATGGTCTCGATCATGTCTTCGACCAGCCGGCGCACACCCGCGTCGATCTTCTTCACGGGGGCAGCCGGCATCCGCAGGACCGGATCGCCAAATGAACGGATGGGGTAAATCATGAGCGTTCTAGGTTTTACGTTCTATGTCTTAGGTGGGGAGCGGGGAGACAATACGGGGATCGACGTCGAACGTGCACGGTAAGACGCAGAACGCTTGGCATCGAGCTCGACGTGGGAGGTACCACGTGCCACCTATAACTCGATTGGGTCCGAGTCGATTCGAACGGCAACTCCGGAATCTCGCCAGCGTTGGACGAGTGGTCGCAGCTGATTCCGGACCTTGGTGAGGTCTGGGCCCTGGATCAGCCAACGGACTCCTCCGGTGCCCCTGGCAGCCGGGCCCAGCACGGTTGCACCGGCAGCGGCAGCCTTGACCATGACGTCGGAGCCTTCGGGGAGGGTTCCCCGCGCCTCGACTATCAAGAGTTCCCCGGACGGCGGGAACCCGAACTGGGCACGGACCTCAAGCTCCGACTCGAGAAACGGCAGCGGGTCGCCTTTCCGGAGGGCGACGAGAACGGGGTGGTCGGGCAAGCTCGTTTGCAGAAGGCAGCGGGCCCCCCGTCCCTCGACCTTGCCGGCCAGTCTCGCCAGCACCCTCAGGGCCTCTTCAGACGCCCGAAAATGGGTTCCAAGGACGAGCCCGTCGGGATCTACCGCCACTGCCAGATCGAGACGGGGTTGACCCGCCAGGTCGGCTTCGCTGCCCACTTGAATCGCGACGTCGGCGGGAGCCTGAGCGACCATGCCACCGAGGCCGCGCCTCAACTCCTCGGTGACCCGACCAACACCGGCCCCAAGGGGCACGAAGCGATCGTGGCCGCAGCTGATGCATGGGCCCAATCCGGCCCCGCACCGCGGGCAGACCGGTGAGGTCTCGGGACGGGAACCGCATTGCGGGCAGCGTCTGAGCGTTCGGCACCGTTCACAGAGCGCGGCGGGGGCGTATCCGCGGCGATGGGCGAACACGAAGATCCGACCGCCTCGAGATGCAACCGCCTTGATGGCGGTCAGGGCCGTTTGCCCTACGACGCCCGGTATCGGGGGCTCCGCCCGGCGATCGACCACCTCGACTGGCGCCCACGGCCTCCGGCCCGACTTCACGATTGAGGCGCCACCGGCCAAAGTTTCCAGACTCGGGGTTGGTCCAACAAAGCAGAGGTGATGCCCTCCGACTGCCGCCCGGGTCCGCATGAGGTCCCGCACCGCCACGGTGGGCGTCTGCCGGTCCTTCATTGCCCGCCGGCCTTCTTCGACGACCGCTACGACCGCCAGGTCATGGATGAGCCACGATCCGACTCGGGGCGTGCCAACGATCAGCTTGCCACCACCCTGGACAGAGACCCAGGCGGCCGTCGTCTCGGCGTCGCTTGCTTCCGGCGTGACGACAACGAGGTTGACGGCTCCCCAGGGTCGGATGGCGTCGGCCAGGAGCTCGACCTCGTCTCCGGTGGCGGCGATGACCATGACGCTGCGACCCGCGCTGAGCGCAGGGCTGGCGAGTACCGGCAGCCAATCCATGTCCCACCACCGGGCCATGTAGGCAACGGCTGGCTGCCTCTTTCCGGTCGCTGCCGCTGCGGCCCATGCCGCCAAAGGGTGCTTGGCCAAATCATGACGGGGCTCTTCGGGCGCGGCTGGTCTCGCCAGGTTGGCCTTTCTCGCCAGGTTGGCCTTTCTTGCCAGATTCGGAGGAGCGCTTCGATCGAGCATCACCGAGACCGGCGCAACATATCGATGGGCCGCCCAGGTCAGGCTTCTCAGCAAGGGCGGATCGAAGAGCGTTGCCTCCATCGAGACCGAGGTGATCGGGCGCAGCCGTCCCGGTTCCCTCTGACCCAACTCGACGACATAGCCGCGGACCCGGCGGCCGCCAAGTGGGATCCGGACCATGGTGCCGACTCCCACGATCGGTTGCTGGGACGGTGGGATCGAATACCAGAAGCCGTTGTCGACCGAGAAGGTCGGGACCGAGGGGACGATCCGGGCAGCTGGAACTGTTCGACCCTGAACTGGGCCGCCCGAGGCTTCGGGGTCGGCGGGGTTCAGAGAGCTTCCGCTGCTTTGCGGAGCTCCGGTGCCACCATCGTCGATTCCCAAGGGAACTCGGGCCGGCCGAAATGGCCGTACGCAGCGGTGGGACGGTAGATCGGCCGTCGAAGATCCAGGTGGTCGAGAATGGCCGCCGGTCGAAAATCGAAGAACTCCGTCACCAGCTTCTCGAGCTGGTCGGGATCGATGGTTGAGGTGCCAGCGGTGTCGATGTGGATCGAAAACGGGGCCGCCCTTCCGATGGCGTAGGCGAGCTGCACTTCACACCGGGTCGCCAGGCCCGCGGCGACGACGTTCTTCGCCGCGTGTCGGGCCGCATATGCCCCCGATCGGTCGACCTTGGTCGGGTCCTTCCCCGAGAAGGCTCCCCCACCGTGGCGGGCATATCCACCGTAGGTGTCGACGATGATCTTGCGCCCGGTGAGGCCGGTGTCGGCATGGGGACCACCGACCTCGAAGCGACCGGACGGGTTCACGAAGAAGGCAACGTTGTCCGCCAGCAGGTGCTTTGGGATGGCGGGCAGGACGACGTGTTCCCAGAGGTCGTGGCGCATGGCGTTGTCGATGTCGGCCGCCGGGCTGTGATGGGCCGAGATGAGCAGGCTCGTGACCCGTATCGGGGTTTTGCCCTCGTACTCGACCATAACCTGAGTCTTTCCATCGGGCCGCAAATAATCAAGGGTGCCGTTCTGGCGAACCAGGGACAACCGCTGGGCGAGGCGGTGAGCAAGCTGGATCGGAAGCGGCATCAGTTCGGGGGTCTCGTCGACTGCGAACCCGAACATGATCCCTTGATCGCCGGCTCCCAGGAGGTCATAGACATCGACCGATCCGGCCCGGGCCTCCTCGGCCTGGTCAACTCCTGCCGCGATATCGGGGCTTTGGCGGTGAATAAGGACGTTTACCTCAACGGTGTCGGCGGAGAATTGAGCGTCACCGAGGTAGCCGATGTCGGCTATCGCCTCGCGAGTTATCTTCTCGACGTCGATGGAGGCGGTGGTGTTGAGTTCACCGGCAACAACGGCCCTGCCGGTGGTGACGAGGGTCTCGCAGGCCACCCGACCGGTCGGGTCCTGGGCCAGAACCGCATCGAGCACGGAGTCCGAGACCGCATCGGCAAGTTTGTCGGGGTGCCCTTCGGTGACGGATTCGGAAGCAAAGAACCAACGGCGCATGGCGGCGAGGAGCTTACCGGGGCAGAGCCATTTGCTGGCTGATCAGATCCCACAAGCGCTGGGCGATTTCGGTCTTCGGGGCCATCTCCCAATTGTCGACCCGTCCGTCAGGAAACACAATCGCCACGTGATTGGTGTCCACACCGAATCCGGCCCCCGCCTCGGTGACATCGTTGGCAACGAGAAGATCGACCTGCTTGCGGGCCGCCTTCTCCGCCGCCCGTGCGAGCCAGGTCTGCTCGGACGTCCCGGTCTCTGCAGCAAAACCAACCACAAACGGCCTGGGGTTGCGGGCCACCACCGAGGCCAGCACGTCGGGCGTCTTTTCGAGACGCACCTCGGGAGGTCCGTCGATGCGCGCCAGTTTCTCGGTTGAGGTTCCGGCCGGGCGAAAGTCGGCGACTGCGGCAGCCATCACGGCAACGTCGGCGTTCACGCTGGAGGCCGCATCCGCCATTTCCTGGGCGGATTCCACCCTGATCACCTTCACGGCGGGATGGGTTGGGCGTTCGGCCGTCGTAACCAGTGCCACCTCGGCACCTCGGCGGGCCGCTTCGTCGGCAATCGCATGTCCCATCTTTCCGGATGAACGGTTGCCGATGTACCGAACCGGGTCGATCGCCTCCCGGGTTCCTCCTGCCGTCACCAGCACCTTGAGGCCGTTCAGGCTGATTGCGTTCGTCGTTCCCCCAAGCAGCTCATCCAGGGCAGTGACGATCTCCTCCGGTTCGGCCATACGTCCGATCCCCTCGTCACCCCCGGCCAGGGTGCCGGTGGCCGGTCCGATCAAGTGGTGTCCATCCTCGAGTAGCTGGGCAATGTTGCGTGCGGTTGCCGGGTGCTCCCACATCTCGGTATGCATCGCCGGTGCCAGCAGAACCGGAGCACGGGTGGCCAACAAAGTGGCCGACACCGGTTCTTCCGACAGACCCGAGACCAGCCGGGCCAGAGTGGCGGCCGTGGCGGGAGCGACGACCACCGCGTCTGCCCATCGCCCGAGGTCGGTATGGGGGCTGACGAGATCAGCCGAGAAGAGGCTGCGAATGACCGGCTTGCCGGTCAATGCGGCAAAAGTGGTCGGACCGATGAAGTTGACGGCTTCGTCGGTCATCACGACCCGCACCTCGGCACCTGCTTCGAGCAGGCGCCGGCACAAGAAGGCCGACTTGTAGGCGGCCACCCCACCGGTGACCGCCAGGACGATGCGTCGTCCGTTGAGGTTGGTCACGGCGTCGGCAGGACCCGTGGCTTCAGGCCTCGGGGCGCTCCACCGTCACCTTGCCCTCGGCGATCTCTTCCATGGCAATGGTCAGAGGCTTGCGGGACAGGGTGTTCACCTGCGGTGGAACGTACTCTCCAATGCCGCCTCCGAGTTGGGAGTAGTAGGCATTGATCTGACGGGCCCGGCGAGCAGCCACCACCACGGTGGCGAAGCGGTTGCCGATGTTGTCGATGACGTTTTCGATTTTCACAGCGATATCTCCTCGATTAGACAGGAGTCTACTGCGGTTGGTCCCCTGGATCGGCTGCCGTGTGGGGTCTGAGTTCTAGTCGCCGTGCCCCATAAGGCGATCTACCTCCTCGATCGCCCTTTCGAGGTCGTCGTTGACAACGACGTGATCGAACAACATCTCGGCCTCTTCCATTTCGCCTCGAGCAATGTCAAGGCGGCGCCGAATGTCCTCCTCGCTCGTGTCTCCTCGATGTCGAAGCCGACTCTCGAGCTCCTCAAGACCAGGTGGGACGATAAAGAACATGACCGCCTTTGGATGGGTCTCCCTCACCTGACGGGCTCCCTGGACCTCGATTTCGAGCATTACGTCATCGCCGGCGGCAAGGTGATCCATTACCGGCTTGCGAAGGGTTCCGTACTGCCGTCCGTTGTACTCGGCCCATTCCAGGAGGTCTCCAGTCGACAGCAATGCCACAAATTCATCCGGTTCGAGAAACCAGTAATGGACCCCGTGGGTCTCTCCCAGGCGGGAGTCGCGGGTCGTGGCCGACACCGAAAAGTAGAGTGGCCTCCGTTGGCGGAGACCCGCCACCACCGAAGATTTGCCGGCGCCAGATGGGCCGGAGATGACGAAGAGGCGTCCCGGCGCGTCGGCCGAGCCTCCGGCCTCCTCAGCTGATGTGTTCGAGGAGGGCGGCGCGCTGTCGCTCACCGAGACCCCGCAATCGCCGGTTCGAAGCGATTCCCAGCTCCTCCATGAGGCGCTTGGTTTTGATCTTTCCCAGCCCGGGGAGCGACTCGAGCACCGACTTGACCTTCATCCCGCCGATGTAGCCCTCGGTTTCGCCCCGCTCCAGCACCTCGACCAGGGTCACGGAGCCGGTCTTGAGCAGCTCCTTCACCTCGGCTCGAAGCCGACGGGCCTCACCGGCCTTGACGAGGGCGGCGGCTCGCTGTTCGGGTGTGATTGCCGGTGGTCCGGAATGAGTCATGTGGGGATGGTAAACCACCCCCAGGCTCAGACCGGGTTCATGGTCCGAGCAATTGCCTGGTTCCTGGAAACCAGAATCGCCGCCAGTGCCAGGGCCACCCCGCATCCCCCCGCCAGGTTGGCCAGCCAGTGAAACCCCCAGCCCTGCTTTATCAGGCCGGAGGTCAGGGCAGCCGCAGCCGCCAAACCACTGAGCAGCGTGTCGGATAAGCCCTGAGCGGCCACCCGCGAATGCTCTGGCACCGACGCCGTCAGCAATGCAGAGCCGGCGATCAAACCGAAACTCCACCCAAGACCGAGGAGAAACAGTCCCAAGAAGATCAGCGACGGCTGGTACCCGGCCACCACCGACGAAACCACACCCGCCGCCAGTACCAGAGCCCCGTTTCTGATGGTTTTTGAGGCTCCAATTCGATCGGCATAACGACCTACCAGCGGCGAGAACCCGTACATGCCGAGGATGTGGACCGCGATCACTATCCCCGACAGCCCTGCCTGACCGTGGTCGCGCATGTGGAGCGGGGTCATGGTCATCACCGCAACCATGGCGGCCTGGCTCACCGCCAGAGCGGCGATGGCGAGTACCGCCATGGGTTCTGACCGCACGGCCCGCCAGGCGGCTGTGAGGTCACGGCGTGGTCGGTCCACCGAAGCCAACCCGGCCCACTCGGCACGGAGCAGGAGCGGATCGGGGCGGAGCCGCACCGCAGACCAGAGGGCGGCGGCTCCGTACAACAAGAAGGCGGCGACCATCGGCCCAATCCACGGCCCCAGCCCGAGCGAACGACCAAACCTGTCCTCGGTGGAGTTGAGAACTGGCCCCAGGACCCCTCCGATCGTCGCCACCCACACCACCCGTGAGATGTCGCGGGCCCGGTGATTGGGGGCCGCCAGATCGGCAGCCGCGAATCTCGATTGCAGACCTGCCGCCTGACCACCCCCAAAGATCGCCATTCCGATCAGAAGGAGCCAGAAGACCCCTACCTGACCGGCCAGGGCGGCTGTCACGGATCCAATCGCCCCGAGCCCGTAACCGATCCACAGCGCCGGGCGGCGCCCCCTCCGGGCGGCCAACCCCGCCAACGGAGAGGCGACGACAGCGGTGCCGAGCGTGCCTACCGCCGCCGGCAAGCCCGCCAGGCTGTCGCTGCCGAGCACCTCGGCGGCCAGAAGACCCAGGGCCGCCACCATCGAAGCCACCGCTGCGGTGCCGAGGGCCTGGCCGATCATGAGAGTGCCCACCGTGCGTCGCTGGACCGTCTCCTGGCTCGAATTACCCAGGTTGTCGGGGCCAACGTTCTGCGATTCGGACATCTAGGCGATCCCCCAATTCTCGGCGATGATCCCGAACGCGACCTCTGCCAGCCGGATGCCGCCGGCGGTGGTGAGGTGGATGCCGTCGTTGAGACGCATATCGACCAGGTCCCCGTTCGAGTCGGTCAGATATTCAGAGAAGGTGCCGTCGGCAGCGGTGAACACCGACCAACTGTCGACGAAGGTGACACCGTCGTAGCGATCGGCCTCCGACCGGAAGATCTCGTTCAGCACCTCAACCTTGTCCCTGAAGTCTTCGGAGCGAACGATCGGCATCCCCATCCAATAGACGTCCCGCCCGTCGTCATCGAGTTCGGCCATCAGGTCACCGACCCGCATGCGGTACTCGGTCATCCAGGTCTCGGAGCCAAACTCATGCCAGACACCGTCGATCTGAATCGCCTGGGCATCGTTGCCACCGAAGAACAGCACGATCACGTCGGGATCCTGGACGTCGCGGATTTCGCGGAGGCGCGTCGGCCAGTCGAGGAAGTCGGGCCGGGTGAGACCGGAGGAGAATTCGTAGAGAACCTCGGTCACCTCGACCAAACCGCCCGCCTCGGCCTTGTTCTCGAGCATCGGACCGAACTGGCCGACCATGGAGTCGCCACCGATGAATACGCGCAGCGGATCCGAGGCGCTGACCTCGCGGCGGGCGGCAGCCGTGGTGCTGGTCGTCTCCGGAGTGGTGACCTGGAACGGTGCCGTGGTGGCGGTTGGAGCGGTGGTGGCAGTAGTAGGGGTCGGTGAAGATGACGGGTCGGGTGGCCTTCCGATGGCAGCGTCGATCAGGTTGTGGGGCGTGTCGAGACGCAACGTTCTCGAGAACCAATCGAAGGGCTGAATCATGGCAACGGCAAGATCGCGCCTCCAACCTGCCTCCTGACGTTCGGCCG
>CAZPIZ010000005.1:15343-27447 GCA_964586615.1 uncultured Acidimicrobiaceae bacterium
TGAATCATGGCAACGGCAAGATCGCGCCTCCAACCTGCCTCCTGACGTTCGGCCGTACGGCGAATGTCGGGGGCGTTCAGCACGAGCCCGATCACCAGGGCGACAACGATTACGCCAATGACTCGACCGGCCGGCATTGTCTGACCGACGGGTTTTGCCTGATCGGTTGGTTTTGTCTGTGGTTCTGGTTGTTTGCTCATATCAGAATTGGAAATAGATGAATGGAGCAACCCCCTCGGGTCCCAGGGCATCGATGAGCAGCAGCAAACCGCCCAGGGCCGCCGCCATCGCAACCGGCCGCAGTCGTGAGAACGTCGCCCTAACCCTCAATCGATAGTCAACCGGGAGGTACTGGGTCGCCAATGCCCCCACTATCAAGGCGACGACCGCCGGTGTAACGGCCGGCGCCGGGCCCCAGTCACCAAGCCGGCTGAGGACGGTTCCGGCAGTGGCAACCGAGTCGGATCGGAAGAGCACCCAACCGAGACAGACGACGTGGAAGGTCAGCACTCTCCGGGCGAAGCGGCCCAGCGGCGTTCCCACGATCGCATCACCTCCTCTCTCTGCCCACCATCTCTCGATAGAAAGCCCGACCCCGTGCAGGGCGCCCCACAGGACAAACGTCGCGGCCGCCCCGTGCCAGAGGCCACCGATCACCATGGTGAGCATAAGATTTCGGTAAGTGGCGGCCCGCCCATTGCGACTCCCACCCAGAGGCACGTAGAGGTAGTCACGGAGGAACCGCGACAGCGTCATGTGCCATCGACGCCAGAAATCCTGGAGCGATGTGGCCGTGTAGGGGCGATCGAAGTTTTGAGGGAACCGGAACCCGATCAGCAATGCCAGGCCGATGGCTATGTCGGTGTACCCGGAAAAGTCGGCGAAGATCTGGACCGCGTAGCCATAGATTCCAATCAGGACTTCCAACCCGCTGAAGTTATGAGGCGAGGCGAAGACCGGATCCACCAGGCTGGTGGCAAGGGTGTTGGCGACCACCACCTTCTTGAAGAGACCAGCCGCGATCAGTCCAAAGCCGGTGGCTCCCTGGACCCGGCGTGGATCGTTTCGCTCCTTGAGCTGTGGAAGAAACTCAGAACCACGGACAATCGGACCGGCGACCAGGTGGGGAAAGAAGGAAACAAATACTGCGAAATCGAGCAGCGGCACCGGCTCGAGTTTGCGTCGGAAGATATCGATCGTGTAGCTGAGCGATTGAAACGTGAAGAACGAGATCCCCACCGGGAGGATCATGTTGAGGATGGGGAGAGGAAGGTCGATCCCGAGAGGGCGAGCAAGGTTGATCAGCGAGCTGGCGAAGAAGTCGTAGTACTTGAAGTAAGCGACCACGCCCAGACTGACGGTCACACCAAGGATCAACAACTGACGGCGTCTGCGGACGTCCTCGCTTCGGTGAATGGCACCCCCGACCGTGTGGTCGACGACCGTCGTGAACGCCAGCAGACCCAGGAACCGCCAGTCCCAGGACCCGTAGAAGAAATAGCTGGCAGACAGCATGAAGAGCTTCCACGGCCGCGGATGCGGCTTTAACAACCAACTCGCGGTCAACACGACCACGAAGAACATGGCGAACTGAATGGTGGGAAAGATCACGGACGGCGACCGATGCTATCGGCAGCCAAATCGGTACCGGCCTCGCTGTTCGGGCTATCAAGTACCGTTCTAGCGCCGAAATGGGTGCACCTGCCACAACTCGCCCGGGCCTAAAGCCGCGGGGGTCGCCGCGACGGCCTCGGTTTCGGGTTACCCGACGGGGATGGATCGTCTTCACGGTGATCCCGGTCCTGGCGGCGGCGGCAGCGATCATTTGGCCCCAACTCGCCAGCCCGGCGGTCACTTTGACCGGGGTTGAAAATGGCGCGGTCTACGGACCGAGCACGGTTCCCACCGGCATCTCTCTCACATTTGATCGACGGGTAGAGACGGTCAACGCCTCCATCAATGGTGAGGATCTCCAGGTGTTGGTTGACGATCTGACCGCGACCCTGGCACTGGGGAACCTGGGAGGCGGTGACCACGTCTTCGTGGCGGAGATCGACCGAGGGGCTCTCGCCCCCACGGTCCGCATCGAAGCGACCTTCACGATCGATGCCTTACCCCCCTCCCTTGAGGTGCTGGATCCGACAGGTCCGGTTCCTCCGATCGATCCGCTCGTCGTGATAGTCACTACCGACGACCTGACGGCGGTCGCAACCATCAATGGCGTTGCCGTCCAGATTGGAGAGGACGGCACCTTTTCCCAACACTTCGAGCGCCCTC
Source organism: uncultured Acidimicrobiaceae bacterium (assembly GCA_964586615.1). Classification (GTDB taxonomy): domain Bacteria; phylum Actinomycetota; class Acidimicrobiia; order Spongiisociales; family ZC4RG35; genus DATEEG01. The sequence goes on from CAZPIZ010000005.1 coordinate 17,621, forward strand.
CGGAAGCACCGGTGACGATTCGGATCACCGATCCGGTTGGCAATGTCACCGAGGAGACCGTTGCCCTGGTTCTGGCTCTCCCCGGCGCCGAAGGCGGGCCGCCGGTGCGGGGGGTTCACGCCAGCGGCTACACGTGGGCGAGCGCGGTCCTCAAGGATCCCATCATGGAGATGATCGCGGCCGGCCTCATCAACACGGTCGAGATCGACCTGAAGGACGAGGCCGGTGAGGTCTGGTACAACACCGGCGTTCCACTCGCCCACACGATTGGAGCCGTCAACGAACTATGGGATCTCGCCGTGGTCGTCGACGAGCTTCACGCCCTTGGAGTCAGAGTCATAGGTCGTCTGGTGGTCTTCCGCGACCCCAAGCTCGCCGATCATGCCGTGCAGACCGGTGCCATGGATCTGGTCGTCCAGACCCCGGACGGCGGGGCTTATGGGCAGTATGGAGGGTTCACGAATCCCTTCAACGCCGAGGTGTGGGAGTACAACATCGCTCTGGCCGAGGAGGCAGCCAGGCTCGGCGTCGACGACATTCTCTATGACTATGTCCGCCGACCTGATCAATTCGTCGACACCATGCGGTTTCCTGGCCAGGGCGACACCATCCCGGAGGATGCCATCGTTGGGTTCCTGGCCGAGAGCCTGTCGCGGGTCCATGCCGCCGGGGCCCGACTGGGGGTGTCGGTGTTTGGCATCGCCGCCACCCGACCCGATGAGATCGCACAAGACATACCGAGAATGGCCGCAACCGTCGATTACGTGGCTCCGATGGTCTATCCATCGCATTGGGGCCCGGGCGAGTACGGAGTGGCGGATCCGAACTCGGCTCCCTATGACATCGCTTTCCGATCGCTGGAGGACTTCCAGAATCAGGTGGCCGGCACCGGAGCGACGGTCATGGCCTGGCTACAGGACTTTTCTCTTGGCGTTGACTATGGCCCGGCCGAGGTCAGGGCCCAGATTCAGGCCGCCGAGGATGCCGGGGTCCTCGATTTCCTCCTGTGGGACGCGGCGGCCACCTACACCAGGGCTGCTTTAGAGGAATAAGAAATCCAACCCCGTTTTGGCGCGGAGTTCTGCTCCCCTGCCGTCGGCGGCTTCAGAGGGTGAATGCAACAGGTGGATGGTCAACGGGGATCGAGTTCGGCGACTATGGCCCTGGCGGCCGCAATCGGGTCCTTTGCCCTCGTGATCGGCCGCCCAATGACTATGAGATCCGCCCCCCGTTTGATGGCTTCGGCGGGAGTTGCCACCCGGGCCTGATCGTCCGGATCTGCCCCCATCGGGCGGATGCCGGGGGTAACCCGCAACAGACCCGGGGCGACCTGTCCCACGTCCCCCAGCTCCCGCACCGAACACACCACCCCTTCGGCCCCGGCTCCGGCTGCGAGCCGGGCGAGACGGGCGGTTTGCTTGCCGACGGTGCCCGACACCCCCACCGATGCCAGACCGGCCCCATCGAGGCTGGTCAGGACACACACAGCCAGGACTCCGGTCTCGTTGCCGCGGGCACCCTCCGCCAGCCCGGCGACCGCGGCCTTGATCATGTCGAGTCCACCGCTGGCATGCACCGTGACCCATCGAGCGCCGAGCGCCCCCAACTGGCGTGCGGCCGCTTCGACGGTGTTGGGGATGTCCGCCAGCTTGGCGTCGGCGAACACCGGCTTGCCCAATTGACGGATCGCAGCCACCGTTGCCGGACCCGGGCCCATCAGAAGCTCGAGGCCGACCTTGAAGCCGCCGACGTAGGGCGCCAGCCGCTCGGCGAGACGAACTGCCTCCTCGGCCGTTGACACGTCGAGGGCGACCAATAGCGGGTTCAAATTAGGCAGCACCGGGTTCAATTCAGATCCGCCTTTCCGACCAGATCTTCGATCTTTCCGACCCCCAGACGGCGACAAAGACGGTCGAGCTCGCGCATGATCCGGCGCCCAGCCCGGGGCTCGGCAAAATGAACGGTGCCCAGGCCGACCGCCGATGCTCCGGCCAGCAGGTACTCGACGACGTCGGCTCCCGATACCACTCCCCCACAACCGACGATCGGAAGGTCCGGCAGGGCCCGGTGAACCTCGATCACACAACGGAGCGCGATCGGTTTCAGCGGGGGGCCCGAATAACCCCCGATGACGCCGGAAAGAACCGGGCGTCGTGTTTCGATGTCGATGCCGGCGCCCCAGATCGTGTTGGTCAGAACCACCCAGTCGGCACCGGCGTCGGCACACGCCGACGCAACCGAGGCGATGTCAACCGAATTGGGTGAGAGCTTCGCCCCAACTGGCAGGTTCACCGCCGATTTCACGGCCGAGGTCACCTTGGCCGACAGCGAAGGGTCGAGGGCGATGAGATGGCCGTCGAGATTGGGACAGGAGAGGTTGATCTCGATCGCCTGAACTCCGGCTGCCGCCAGACCTTCGGCCACCCGGGCAAAGTCCTCGACAGTGTGACCGACCGCCGAGCCCCAGACCGGCACCGGCAGCTTTATCAACATCGCCTCGTGTTCCTGGCGCCAGTGATCGATCCCCGGGTTCTGAATACCGATTCCGTTGAGCATCCCGATCCCGGCCGGAGCCATCCGCGGGGCTGGATGGCCGCTCCATGGCTCAGGGCTGACACTCTTAGCCACGGCGGCTCCGTAAGCGGTCAGGTCGGCGACCCCGGCCATTTCCACCACCGACCCCACCGTCCCCGAGGCAGCGATCAACGGGGTGCGCAATGTGAGCGGCCCTAGCCGGGCCGCGAGGTCTACCACTGGCGTCTGGCGTCTGGCGTCCGGCGCCTCATCCGCCGTGCCATTCCTGAAGGCTGCGGGGTCGCCTCAAGGCCACCGGGCCGGAGCGAAGGCTGCGTGCGATGGCGAGGGCTCCGGCGATGGTCGTCACGCAGGGAACATCGAATCGACGAGCGGTATGACGGATCAGCCTTCCGTCCCAACGTGCTCGCCCGCCCCGGGGAGTGTTGATCACCAGATTGATCTCGCCGGCCTCGATTCGGTGTCGGCTGTCGTCCGGTCCTTCCCCGACCTTGTTGACGATTTCGGCCTGGATTGCGTGGTGGGACAGGAAACGGGCGGTCCCCCGAGTTGCGAGCAACTTGAACCCGAGCATGGTGAAAGCTTGAGCGGCCGCCAGACCCATCGGCTTGTCGCGATCGGCCAACGACAAGAAGACTGTTCCGCTCGTTGGGAGGACGTGACCGGCGGCGAGCAGTGCCTTGGCATAGGCAACCCCGACATCCGGTCCGATGCCCATGACCTCCCCTGTCGAACGCATCTCCGGCCCGAGCACGATGTCCTCCTCAGGAAACCGGTCCCACGGAAGTACAGCCTCTTTGACCGCCACGAACGCCTTCTCACCAGGCTGAGTCAGAACTCCTTCGGCGCGGAGCTCTTCGAGAGTTGCTCCCATCATCACCCTGGCGGCCACCTTGGCAAGTGGGATACCCGACGCTTTAGAAATGAAGGGCACGGTTCGTGACCCGCGGGGATTGGCCTCGAGTACGAAGACCTCGTTGCCCTTGACCGCAAACTGCATGTTGATCAGTCCCCGCACCTCGAGCGCCCGGGCGAGTTCCTCGACCGCGGCCATGATCTGCTTCGAGGCCTCCTCCGACAGAGTGGGCGGTGGGGTGACGCAGGCGGAATCTCCGGAGTGAACACCGGCTTCTTCCACGTGCTCCATGATCCCGCCCACCAGCAATTCGTGACCATCGAAGATGGCGTCCACATCGACCTCGGTGGCCGCTTCCAGGAACCGATCGATCAGCAGCGGTGTCTCGGTGAGATCGGAATTGGCGGCGGAGCCGTAGAGGTCGGTCAGGTATTCCGAAAGCTCGTCATAGCTGTAGATGACCCGCATCTTCCGACCCCCGAGGACGAACGATGGCCGGATCACAACCGGTAGACCGACCCGATCGACCACCTCGCCCGCGTCCAGGGCCGAGTGGGCGGTCCCATGCGGTGGCAGTTTGATCCCGAGGCGGCGGCACAACGCTGAGAACTGCTCGCGATCCTCCGCCGCCTCGATCGATGAGGGCGATGTCCCGGCGATCGGGACCCCCCGCCGCTCGAGTTCCTTGGCGAGGTTCAACGGGGTCTGACCACCCAGTTGCACGATGACGGCTACGGGTTGTTCGGCGTCAACCACAGCCATCACATCCTCGATGGTCAACGGTTCGAAATAGAGACGATCCGACGTGTCGTAGTCGGTTGAGACCGTCTCCGGGTTGCAGTTGATCATCACGGTTTCGTACCCGGCACTCTGCAACGCAAACGACGCGTGGACGCAGCAGTAATCGAACTCGATGCCCTGTCCTATGCGGTTGGGCCCCGACCCCAGCACCACCACCCGTGGTTTGGTGGCCGGTGGCACCTCGTCCTCGTCTTCAAAAGTGCCGTACATGTATGGCGTGTGGGCCTCGAACTCGGCCGCGCAGGTATCAACTGTTTTGAAGGTCGTGCGGATCCCGCCCTCCAAACGACGCTCTCGAACCTCTGCCTCGTTGAGGCCCCAGAGATAGGCAAGCTGTCGATCGGAGAAACCGAGTCGTTTGGCCGCACGCATCATTTCCAGCGAGAACCCTCGGGCTTCGAGATCCTTTCGGCTCTCGACGATGTCCGCCATCTGCTCCACGAACCAGGGGTCGATCAGGCTGGACGACGCCACCGGCTCGACGCCAAACCCTCTCCGGAGGGCTTCACCCACGGCAAACACGCGGTTGGGAGTTGGAACCTCGACGGCTTTCCACAGGTCCTGATCGGACAGGGATCTGAGGAAATGTTCACCGGGGTCGGCGTTGAGGCCCGACCGTCCGTTCTCGAGGCTGCGCAGGGCCTTCTGGAGAGCCTCGGGGAAGGTGCGCCCGATGGCCATTGCTTCTCCAACGCTCCGCATCGAAGTACCGAGACGATCCGGTGCGTTGGGGAACTTGGCAAAGTCGAAGCGGGGAATCTTGACGACCACGTAGTCGAGGGCGGGTTCGAAGGAGGAGGGAGTGGCACCGGTTATGTCGTTGGGAATCTCGTCCAGGGTGTAACCGACGGCGAGAAGGGCTGCGATCTTGGCGATCGGGAATCCGGTCGCTTTGGAAGCCAGAGCCGAGGAGCGGGAGACTCGCGGGTTCATCTCGATGACCAGCCGGCGACCGGTGGCCGGATCAACCGCAAACTGCACATTGGAGCCACCGGTCTCGACCCCGATTGCCCGCAAGACCTTGATTCCGTCGTCCCGCATGTCCTGGTACTCGCGGTCAGACAGGGTTTGGATTGGTGCCACGGTGATCGAATCACCGGTGTGGACCCCCATCGGGTCGAGGTTCTCGATCGAGCACACGATGACCGCGTTGTCGTTGCGGTCACGCATCACCTCGAGCTCGAACTCCTTCCAACCGTACACGGACTCCTCCACCAGAATCTCACCGACCGGTGAGGTATCAAATCCCTTCTTGGCAACCTCCACGAACGACTCGCGATCTTGTACGATCCCGGTTCCACCACCACCGAGAATGAAGGACGGGCGAACCATCACCGGGAATCCGATCTCCTCGGCAGCCCTGATCGCCTCAGGCATCGAGCGGGCATATCCGGACCGGGGGACCTCGAGACCGATCTCTTCCATGGTCTGCTTGAACCGACCCCGATCCTCGGCGCGCTCGATGGCTTCGATGCCGGCGCCGATGAGTTCGACGCCGTAGCGATCGAGCACGCCGGCCCGGTGGAGTTTCATCGTCACGTTGAGGGCGGTCTGACCACCGAGGGTAGGAAGAAGCGCGTCCGGCCGTTCCCTGGCAATGATCTCTTCGACCACCTCAGGAGTGATCGGCTCGATGTAGGTGGCGTCGGCGAACTCAGGGTCGGTCATGATGGTGGCCGGGTTGGAGTTCACCAGCACCACCCGGAACCCCTCCCGACGCAGCACCTTGGCGGCCTGGGTACCCGAGTAGTCAAACTCGCAGGCCTGCCCGATGATGATGGGTCCGGAGCCAATGAGGAGGATGGATCGAAGATCGGTACGCCGAGCCATTCAGACTCCCAAACCCATCAGCTCAACGAACTCGTCGAACAAACCGATGGCGTCGCGCGGTCCGGGGGCGGCTTCGGGGTGATACTGGACCGAGAAGGCCGCGATGTCGACGCATGCCATCCCCTCGAGGGTTCCGTCGTTCAGGTTCTGATGGGTCGCGACGGTCGGTCCGAAGCTGGTTTCGACCACATCGGGTAGCAGCCCGGGCCCAATTAATCCCGACCGTTCCGGCGGACTCTTGGCTGTCAATGACCAAAGGTCGACGGCGAATCCGTGATTCTGGCTCGTGATCGACACCCGCCCATCGCTCAGCCGCCTCACCGGATGGTTGACACCATGATGACCGAAAGCAAGCTTGTAGGTGGATGCCCCAAGCGCCAAACCCAGCACCTGGTGACCAAGGCAGATCCCGAACACCGGGACTTTGCCGAGAAGGCCTGCAAGCGCCTCGGTCGTGGCGATCAGCGGCTCCGGATCCCCGGGCCCGTTGGAGACGAAAACACCGTCGGGGTGGAGGGCAAGGATGTCGCTCGCCGATGTGGCGACCGGGACCACCTCGACATCGAGTCCCCGGGCGGCGAGCTGGCGGGAGATGTCCTTCTTCATTCCTAGATCGATGGCCACCACCGAGCCGATCCGATTGGTTGAAGCCGCCACCGAATAGCGCTGCTGGGTCGAGACTCTGGTTGCCAGCTCCTGGCCTTCCATACGAGGAGCGCTGGACGCCATGCCCGCCAGGTCGACTTCGTCGATGTCACCACCCATGGCAACCGGCATCGCACCATGGTCTCGAATATGCCGCGTCAGGCGCCGGGTATCGATCTCGGAAAGGGCTACGAGGCCATGACGATGAAGAAACGAGGCAAAGGAGCCTTCCGCCCGCCAGTTGGAGTGACGGTTGGAAAGGCTCCTGACCACCATTCCCGAAGCACCCGGCTGGACCGATTGGTCGTCGTACTCGTTAACGCCGTAGTTACCGATGTGCGACGAGGTCATGACCACCACCTGACCCGCATAGGAAGGGTCGGTCACTACCTCTTGGTAACCGGTCATGGCCGTGTTGAAAACCAACTCGCCAGTGGCAACCCCATCGACTCCAACGGATATCCCGCGAAACACCGCACCATCGGCCGTGACGAGGAGGCCCGGTTGCAGACTCATTGATGGACCCCCGAGATTTGATGTGTCATGCGTCCCTCGAAGATGGTCGCCACCACCCGTCCGGTCAAAACCGCACCGACGAACGGAGAGTTCTGGGACTTGGATTGGAAGCGGTCGACCGTCCATTCCATTCCCGGATCGAAGATCACCAAATTTGCTGGAGACCCCTCGGCCAGGGCCCGTCCCTGGCGCTCAAACCTGCCAATCCGAGCCGGGGCGATCGACATGCGGGTAAAGAAGTCAGTAGCCGGCATGCCCATGGCCGTGTTGACGGCGGCAGCGGCTGTCTCGAGCCCAATCACCCCGCGTGGCGCCTCCTCGAACGTGACCTCGGTTTCGAAAGCGGAGTGAGGAGCGTGATCGGTGGCGACCGCATCTATCAAACCCTCGGCCAGTGCCCTGCGGAGGAGGTCGATGTCACCGGAAGTTCGAAGCGGTGGGTACATTTTGAAAGCCGGGTCCATCGATAGGACTCGCTCGTGATCGAAGACAAGGTGATGTGGCGTCACCTCGGCCGTGACCTCCAGACCGTCAAGCTTTGCCTGCCGGATCAGAGGCACTGTGCCACCGGAGGACACATGCTGAACGTGGTAGCGAACTCCGGTCAACCGGGCTAGGGCCAGGTCACGAGCGACCACCACTTCCTCGGCAATCGAGGGCAAGCCTCGCATCCCGATCTTGGAGGACACCGATCCCTCGTGCATGTGGCCGCCCCGAGCCAGCCCCCGATCCTCGGCGTGTTGAGCGATGACCCCACCTCTCTCTGCCACGTACTCCATGGCAAGCCGCAGCAATCCGGCGTCCTCCACCGAAGAACCGTCATCGCTGAAGATCCGCACACCGGCGCTCCACATCTCATCGAGGTGGGACAGGGTCTCGCCCAAACGCCCCATCGTGATGGCTCCGGCCGACATGACCTCACAAAGAGCTACCTGGCGACCCCGCTCGATGATGTAACGAGCTCGATGGCCGGCATCGATGACCGGTTCGGTATTGGGCATGGTCACGACCGCGGTGTAGCCACCCGCCGCGGCCGCTTCGGACCCGGTGGCGATGTCTTCCTTCCATTCCTGGCCGGGTTCCCGGAAATGGACGTGGAGGTCGACCAGACCAGGACCGACCCACGCCCCGGCGACGTCGATGGTCTCGTCTGCTTCGAAGGTTCCACCAACCGCGGTCACCCGATCGCCTTCGATCAACACATCGGTTTCGACCATGCCATCAGGGGTCAACACCTGGCCGTTGCGTAACGCGATCATCTCCGCTCCCCCTGGTTCGTGCCCGAGAGCAACCGGAAAAGGACCGCCATCCGGGTGGCGACCCCGTTGGCCACCTGGTCGAGGATCAGCGAACGCGGGTGATCGGCCACATCGGGAGCTATTTCCACCCCCCGATTCATAGGCCCGGGATGCATCACCACCCCATCCGGTGGAAGGGCATCCAGACGTCGTCGATCGATCCCGTACCGTTCGGCATACTCGTGGACCGAGGGAAAGACCGGCCCGCTCCCACGTTCGAGTTGGATCCGCAGCAGGTACACCACATCGAGTTCGGGAAGCACGTCGTCCAGTGAATGCGACACCGTCACCGGGAACCCGCTGAGGTCGAGAGGAAGAAGTGTCGGCGGTGCAATCAGGGTCACCGAGGCTCCGAGTGCTGTGAAGGCGTCCACATTGGAACGGGCCACCCTTGAGTTGCGGATGTCACCGACAATCCCGATCCGGAGGTTCTCGAGCTTCCCAAAACGTCGGCGGATGGTGAGGGCATCGAGGAGGGCCTGGGTCGGATGCTGGTGGGCGCCGTCGCCACCGTTGACGACCGGGCAATCAACCCAGGAGGCAACCCGGGCGGCGGCACCCGTTGCCTCGTGGCGAACGACCAGGAGATCGGCACCCATGGCCCGCAAGGTCAGGGCGGTGTCCTTGAGGCTCTCACCCTTGGTCACCGACGAGGTGCCGGGGGCGAAGGTCATCACATCGGCAGACAGGGCTTTGGCCGCCCGCTCGAACGAAAGCCGGGTCCTGGTGGAGGATTCGAAGAAGAGGGTCGCCACCGTCGCCCCCCGCAGGGTCGGGACCTTGGGAATGTCACGACCGAGCACCTCGCCAAACTGGTCGGCCAGATCCAACAGGTCTTCGATTTCGTTGCGGTCGAGATCGGCGATCGAGAGCAAATGCTTCACTCCCCCCTCCTTTCGATCCATACGCCTTGCTCCTCGTCTACCCCTTCGACCCGGACGGTTACCCGCTCATCGAGTGAGGTCGGAACGTTCTTGCCGACGTAATCGGCTCTGATCGGGAGCTGGCGATGGCCCCGATCGACCAGTACGGCCAACTCGACCGCCGAGGGCCGTCCCAGATCGGAGATGGCATCGAGACCGGCCCGGATGGTGCGGCCGGTGAAGAGAACGTCGTCGACCAGGATCACGGTCCGGTCGGTTAGATCGACGGGCATCAGGGTCCTGCCGAGGCGAGCTGTGGGACGGTGACCGATGTCGTCGCGGTAGAGGCCGATATCTAGCTCTCCTACCGGGACCTTGGCCTCCTCAAACTCCTCGATCGCTCGGGCGATGTCTTCGGCGAGAGGCAGACCACGCGTGTGAATGCCGACCAAAACCAGGTTGCCAACGCCCTGGTTGCCAACG